>CAZUWS010000013.1:0-9821 GCA_964624295.1 uncultured Candidatus Pelagibacter sp.
AGTAGGCCGTCTGGTATAAAATCAGATCCAGAATTTATTATGCCCACAATGAAATAAAATAAATGAGTAAAAAAATATCTTTAATTGGCGCAGGACAAATTGGTGGAACCTTAGCGCATTTAATTGCACTAAAAGAACTTGGAGATGTTGTGCTGTTCGATGTTGCCGAAGGTCTTGCGAAAGGTAAAGCACTAGATATTGCCCAATCTTCGGGAGTTAGTGGGTTTAATGTGAATTTAATAGGTACAAATAATTATGAAGATATAAAAAACTCCGATGTAATTATTATAACAGCAGGAGTTCCAAGAAAACCAGGAATGAGCAGAGATGATTTGTTGGGAATTAACTTGAAAATTATTAAACAAGTTGCCCAGGGAGTTAAAAGTAATTCACCCAACGCTTTTGTAATATGTATAACAAATCCACTTGATGTTATTGTAATGGCTTTTCAAAAGTATTCCGGATTACCAACAAACAAAGTTGTAGGAATGGCGGGTATCTTAGACTCTTCAAGATATAAATATTTTCTCTCAAAAGAATTAAAAGAACCAGTTAAGAATATAGAAACCTTTGTGCTAGGTGGACACGGTGATACCATGGTTCCAATGTTAAATCACACTCTGATAAATAAAAAATCATTAAGTGATTTGATAAAAAGTAAAAAAATTTCTAAAGAAAAAGTTGATGAAATAATAAACAAAACTCGAAAGGGTGGAGCCGAAATAGTCAAATTATTAGAAAAAGGCTCTGCTTTTTATGCGCCAGCTGCGTCAGGGGTAGAAATGGCTGAGTCGTATCTTAAAAATTTGAAAAAAACTTTGCCATGTGCCGCTTATCTTAAGGGAGAATATGGATTTAAAGATCTATATGCTGGAGTTCCAGTAGTTATTGGTACAAAAGGAGTTGAAAAAGTTTTAGAAATTAAATTAGATGCAAATGAGAAGAAAAATTTTGAGATTTCAATAAAAGCAGTAAAAGAGCTTTTTGAGTCCGCACTTAAATTAGATGCTGACCTTAAATAGCAAACAATGAACATTCACGAATACCAAGCAAAAGAAATTTTAAAAGAATTCGGTGCTCCAATTTCAGATGGAATAGTTATCTTTGATGTTAACAATCTTAATGAAAAAATCAAAGACCTTAACTCAGAGGAATTAGTCTTGAAAGCTCAAATTCACGCTGGTGGAAGAGGAAAAGCTGGGGGAGTTAAGCTTGTAAAAAAAATAAAAATTTTAGAAGAAGCAAAAAAACTTTTTGGAAAAACCTTGGTTACTCCCCAAACTGGTCCAGAAGGTAAAGAAGTTAAAAGAATTTATATTCAAAAAGCCTATGATATTTCTAAAGAATTATATTTATCCTGTATAATAGACAGACGTAGCGCAAAAATAGCCTTTATAAGCAGTACAGAGGGAGGAGTAGATATTGAGCTAGTGGCAAAAAATAATCCTGAAAAAATTATTACTACTAAAATTGATTTTAAGAAATCTTTAAATGAACAAGATATAAAAAATATAATAAAAATATTTAACTTTGATGAGAAACAAAAAAAGGAAGCTTCAAAACTTGTAAACGCAATGTATAATACTTTGATTTCTAAAGATGCTTCATTAATCGAAATAAACCCTCTTGTTATAACCAAAGATAACAAAATACTTTGTTTAGATGCAAAAATGAACTTCGATGATAATGCAATTTTTAGACATCCAGAAATTTTTAAATTAAGAGATTTAAACGAAGAGGATCCTGCCGAAATAAAAGCCAGCGAGCATGATTTGGCATATATTAAATTGGATGGCTCAATAGGTTGTATGGTGAATGGAGCAGGTTTAGCGATGGCGACTATGGATATAATTAAACTTTATGGCGAAGAACCAGCTAACTTTTTAGATGTAGGAGGCGGAGCCAGCAGAGAAAAAGTTTCTGCAGCTTTTAAAATTTTATTGGCAGACAAAAATGTTAAAGGTGTTTTAATAAATATTTTTGGTGGAATAATGAGGTGTGATGTGCTGGCACAAGGAGTTGTTGAGGCAGCCAAAGAGATAAAGCTAAAAGTTCCGCTAGTTGTACGTCTAGCAGGTACTAATTTTAAAGAAGGAAAAAAAATTTTAGACGAATCCAATTTAAAAATTTTATCTGCTGACAATTTAAATGATGCAGCCAAAAAAATAGTGGAGGCTATTAAATAACAGTGTCTATTTTGATTAATAAAAATACAAAAGTTATCTGCCAAGGTTTTACAGGTAAGCATGGTACTTTTCACTCAGAGCAAGCCATAAAGTATGGAACCAAATTGGTTGGAGGTGTTACACCAAAAAAAGGAGGTCAAAAACATTTAAATTTACCAGTTTTTAACACAGTAAAAGATGCAAAAGATAAGACAGGTGCAACAGCAACAATGATATATGTTCCAGCAAAATTTGCAGCATCTGCAATCACTGAGGCTATGGAAGCGGAAATGGAACTAATAGTCTGTATTACTGAAGGGGTCCCGATTATTGACATGGTTAAAGTAAAAAGTTTTCTAAAAAATAGTAAGAGTAGATTAATAGGACCAAATTGTCCTGGAATTATTACACCGGATGAATGCAAAATTGGAATCATGCCAGGAGATATACATAAAAAAGGAAAAGTCGGAATAGTTTCGCGTTCTGGTACTTTAACTTACGAGGCAGTTGCTCAAACATCAGAAAACGGCATGGGACAATCGACTTGTATTGGCATTGGTGGAGATCCCATAAACGGGACAAATTTTATAGATTGTCTTGAATTATTTTTTAAAGATCCTGAAACTGAATCTATAATAATGATTGGAGAAATCGGAGGTTCTGCCGAAGAAGAAGCTTGTGAATTTATTAAAAAGTCTAAAATTAAAAAGCCAATTGTAGGATTTATAGCAGGACTTACAGCTCCGCCAGGAAGACGTATGGGTCATGCTGGAGCAATTATTTCCGGAGGTAAAGGTGGTGCTGAAAATAAAATTGAAGTTATGAAATCAGCTGGAATCACAATTTCAAAATCCCCAGCAGATATAGGAAAAACTCTATATAATAAACTTAATAGTTAATTATTTTTTTTGTGTTAATATAATCTCAAAAAAATAATGTCAGCTACAAAAAATAATAATATTTTTGATAAAACCTCATTTTTGGGATCCAATAGTTCTGAATTTATGGAAGAGCTTTATGCTCAATATGTAACTAACCCTCAAGGATTACCAGAGGAGTGGAAAGAATTTTTTAAAAGCTTAAATGATAATAAAGAAGAAATAATCAAAACAGTTAATGGACCAAGTTGGTCAAGAAAAAAAAGAAAAAAAACTATAACAAATGGTGAAGAGTTTACAAAAGATTCTAATAATACTAGTTCTGTTCATCTAGATTCAATAACGCTCAATAAAAGTGCCCAAGACTCCATCAGAGCAAACACTTTGATGAGAGCTTATAGAATTAGAGGTCACTTGTTAGCTAATTTGGATCCTCTAAGATTACAAGAACGTGAAGAACATCCGGAACTTAAGCCTGAAACTTACGGATTTAAAAAAGAAGATGAAAGTAGAAAAATTTTTGTTGATGGTATATTGGGATTACAATCTTCTAATTTAAATGAGATTATTAAATCTGCCAAAAAGATTTATTGTGGAAATATAGGATATGAGTTTATGCATATGGCGGATCCAGAAGAAAGATTTTGGATTAGAGAGAGAATAGAAGGAAAGGAAAAGGGAATAAGATTTACGGAAAATGGAAAGAGAGCAATACTAAATAAATTAGTAGAAGCAGAAGGATTTGAAAAGTTTTTACATGTTAAATTTGTCGGAACTAAAAGATTTGGTTTGGATGGAGCAGAGTCCCTCATTCCCGCGTTAGAGCAAATTATTAAGCGTGGAGGACATTTAGGAGTAAAAGAAGTTAAAATTGGCATGTCTCACAGGGGAAGATTAAATGTACTTGCAAATATGATGCAAAAACCTTTCAAAACAATTTTTAAAGAATTTTTTGGAGAAAAAATTGATTCAAAAAAAGATTTTGAAGGTGATGTAAAGTATCACCTAGGTGCATCTGCAAATAGAGAATTTGATGGAAATTTGGTTCACATTAGTCTTACAGATAATCCATCACACTTAGAAGCTGTAAATCCAATTGTTCTAGGCCAAGTCAGAGCAAAGCAGTATTTTCATAAAGATAAAGAAAGAAAAAAAGTTGTTCCAGTTTTAATACACGGAGACGCAGCTTTTGCAGGCCAAGGCGTTGTAGCTGAATGTTTTGCAATGTCTGGATTACCAGGGCACAATACTGGTGGGACTATTCATATTATAATTAACAATCAAATTGGTTTTCCGACAGCACCAAGATTTGCCAGATCTTCGCCATATCCTTCTGACGTAGCAAAAATGGTTCAAGCTCCAATTCTTCATGTTAATGCAGATGACCCAGAAGCAGTTGTTCATTGTGCAAAGATTGCAACTGAGTTTAGACAAAAATTTAATAGAGATGTGGTTGTTGATATGGTTTGTTATCGTCGTTTTGGACATAATGAAGGTGACGAGCCGTCATTTACTCAGCCTTTGATGTACAAAAAAATTCGAAGTCATCCAACAACACTTCAAATTTATGGAAAAAAACTTTTTAATGAAGGTTTAATTACTAGTGACGAACTTGAGTCGAGAAAAAAAGAATTTAAAGATTTATTAAGTAAAGAATTTTCAAATGCTAAGAGCTACAAAGAAAAGATGACATGGTTTGATGGAGTATGGTCCCGGTTTAAACCAGAAATAGGAAAAGATAAAAGAGGAATTACAGGTGTAGAAAAAAAAGAATTAATAACTGTTGGAAAAAAAATTACAGATTTACCTAAAAATTTTAACATACACAAAACCTTAATAAAGATATTTGAAAACAAAAGAAAAATGTTTACTGAAGGAAAACCAATTGATTGGGCCACAGCGGAGTCACTAGCTTTTGGAACACTTTTAAATGAAGGTTTTTCTGTCAGACTTTCTGGTCAAGATTCGGGAAGAGGAACTTTTAGTCAAAGACATGCTGTATTAAGAAACCAAGACAGTCACGATAGATATGTTCCATTTCATCATATATCAAAAAATCAAAAAAAATTTGAGGTTATTGATAGCTTATTATCAGAACTAGGTGTTTTGGGTTTTGAATTTGGTTATTCTTTGTCTGAACCAGAAACCTTAGTTCTTTGGGAGGCACAATTTGGAGACTTTGTAAATGGTGCACAAGTTGTTATCGATCAATTTATTGCATCTGGCGAATCTAAATGGTCAAGAGCAAGTGGTCTCGTAATGCTTTTACCTCATGGTTATGAAGGTCAAGGCCCAGAACACTCTTCAGCGCGGTTAGAGAGATTTTTACAATTGTGCGCTCAAGAAAATTTACAAGTTGTAAATTGTACAACACCTGCTAATTATTTTCATCTACTCAGAAGGCAGATGCGTAGAGATTTTAGAAAACCTTTAATAGTTATGACGCCAAAATCTTTATTGAGACATAAAAGATGTGTTTCAAATTTAGAGGATTTTACAAAAAAAACCAGATTTCATAGAATCCTAGAGGATCATGCTTATCTCAAAGAAAGCAAACTAATTAAATTGCAAAAAAATAAGAAAATAAAAAAAGTTGTTATGTGTTCAGGAAAAATTTATTTTGATTTGCTTGAGGCCAGAGAAAAAACCAGGGATGATAGAACTGTTTTTATAAGAATAGAGCAATTATATCCATTTCCAGTAAAACATCTGGGTAGAGAATTAAAAAAATATGAAAATGCAAAGTTTTTCTGGTGCCAAGAAGAACCTATGAACATGGGAGCTTGGAATACTGTAAAATACTATATCGATAGAACATTAGAAATCATTCGAGTAAAAGGCGAAAAAGTTAAATTTGTGGGTAGAAATGCAGCTGCATCACCTGCGACCGGAAATTTAAATAAACATCTTGCAGAACAAAAAAAAATATTAGAAAAGGTTGTAGGTAAGTTTAATTAGAATAAATGTCTGAAAAAATAGTTGTCCCAGCATTAGGCGAATCAGTCACAGAAGCTACTGTTTCTAGATGGCTCAAAAACGTTGGAGAAAAAGTTAACTCTGACGAACCTATCGTAGAACTTGAAACCGATAAAGTGAACGTCGAGGTACCTTCACCATCTAATGGAGTTTTAGAAAATATATCAGTGAACGAAGGAGACACCGTTGAAGTTGGTGCTCTTTTAGGAAGCATAGGTTTAAGTGCTGTTAAAACATCAGAAAAAAAAGAGAAAAAATATAAACCACCTGTAAAAGAAGAAGAGGAAGAAGAAACTCCTAGAATGTTCGAGGAAGAGAATGGTAAGAAAAAGAAAAAAGAAAAACGCGCTCCAGAAAAATTAGTTTTAAAGGAATTAAAAGAAGAACTTCCACTTGTACTCGACGAAGAGGTTAAAACCGAAGACTATTCCAATGAAAAAATAGCTTCTCCTTCTGCCCGAAAAATTGCTAATGAAAAAAATATTAATCTTAAAGATATAAAAGGAACTGGAAAAAATGGAGTAATTTTAAAAGAAGATCTATTAAGTTTAATGGGCTCCAAACCTGCTCCTAATAAAAGAAAATTCACTCATGGTCCAGAAGAAAGAATAAAAATGACCAGACTAAGAATGACAATAGCCAAAAGACTTAAAGAAGCACAAAACAATGCGGCTATGCTAACGACTTTTAATGAAGTTGATATGTTTGATGTAATTCAAATGAAGAATGATTATAAAAATGAATTTAAAAAAAAATATTCAACTAAACTAGGCTTTATGTCTTTTTTTGTTAAAGCATGTGTTTCTGCGTTGAAAAATTTTCCAGCAATTAACGCTGAGATTCAGGATGGAACAATAGTATATAAAAATTATTATAACATTAGTTTTGCAGTGGGAACTGATAGAGGCCTAGTAGTTCCTGTGTTGAGGAGTCCAGACGAGATGTCATTTGCAGATATTGAAAAAAATATTGCATCTTTGGGTGACAAAGCTAGAGAAGGAAGAATTAGCATAGAAGATTTACAAGGAGGTACTTTCACAATCACAAATGGGGGAATTTATGGATCCATGCTTTCAACTCCAATTTTAAACCCACCACAATCTGGAGTATTGGGAATGCATAACATAATAGAAAGAGCTGTTGTAAAAAATAGTCAGATAGTAATTCGTCCTATGATGTATCTTGCTTTATCTTATGATCACAGAATTGTTGATGGTAAAGAAGCTGTTTCTTTTTTAAAAAATATAAAAGAATCTTTAGAGGAGCCACAAAGGCTTTTCCTAAACGTTTAAGTATGAAAGAAGATTTTGATCTTTTAGTTATTGGCGGAGGGCCAGGAGGTTACGTTTGTGCTATTCGTGCAGCACAACTTGGTTTAAAAACCGGATGTATTGAAGCTAGAGGAGCTTTAGGGGGAACATGTTTAAATGTGGGATGCATTCCATCTAAAAGTCTTCTGAATTTATCAGAGATTTATTACAAGACACAAAAAAATTATAACAATTTAGGTATTGAAGTTGAAAACGTTAAGTTAAATCTTAATAAAATGATGATGAACAAAAATAAATCGGTTCAAGTTTTAACAAAGGGCGTAGAATTTTTATTTAAAAAAAACAAGGTTTCTTATATTAAAGGAAAGGGTGTTTTGTTCTCAAAAAATGATGTCGTTGTATATGAGAATGGAAAAAAAACATCTTATAAATCAAAAAATATTGTTATTGCAACGGGTTCATCACCGAGTTCATTACCGGGTATTGAAATTGATGAGAAGAATGTCATTTCTTCAACTGGTGCTTTGTCGTTAAATCAGGTTCCTAAGAATTTACTTGTTATTGGAGGAGGTTATATAGGTTTAGAAATGGGGTCTGTATGGTCTAGACTAGGATCTAATGTTACCGTAATCGAATATTTGGATCATATTATTCCTGGTATGGATAGAGAGGTCTCAAAAGAATTTCAAAAAATTTTATCAAAACAGGGAATTAAATTTTTGTTAAACAACAAAGTAACAGGCGTTAAAAGTGAAAAAAATAAAGTTTTTGTTGAGTTTATTAGTAACGCAAGCAAAGAAAAGGGAAATATAGAATGCGAAAAGGTTTTGGTTTCTGTAGGCCGGAAACCTTATACTGAAGGATTAAATTTATCAAAAATTGGTATTAATAAAGACAAAAGTGGAAGAATAGAAGTTGATAAAGAATTTCGCACTTCTGCAAAAAACATTTTTGCAATAGGAGATGTGATCAAGGGACCAATGCTAGCTCATAAAGCAGAAGAAGAGGGAATAGCCGCAGCAGAAATCATTGCAGGTCAGTCTGGTCATGTGAATTATAATATTATTCCTGGAGTTATATATACTTCACCAGAAGTTGCTGCAGTTGGAAAAACAGAAGAAGAGTTAAAAAAATTAAATATAAGTTACAAGATTGGAAAATTTCCTTTTATGGCTAATTCAAGAGCAAAAGTTAATAATGAAACAGAGGGCTTTGTAAAAATTTTGGCGGATTCAAAAACTGATAAAGTTTTAGGAGTGCATATAATAGGTCCACACAGTGGAGACATGATTGCCGAAATGGCTATAGCAATGGAATTTGGTGCTAGCGCAGAAGATATTGCAAGAACATGCCACGCCCATCCTACTCATACCGAAGCCATTAAGGAAGCAGCTTTGGCAGTAGAAAAAAGACCTATTCATTTTTAAAAGAAATTTATTTTTAGTAATTCATGAAAGTACCAGTTCTTATCCCAAGAATTTTTGATCATCCTCATACATATTTATCTGGAAAATTTGGAAAATTAAAACCAGGCTCAATAGTTTTAGTTCCCTTTGGGAGAGAGAAAGAAATAGGGGTAGTTTGGGACAGAATAGAAGAGACAAATAAAAAATTTCATGTCAAAACGATATTGGAAAAAAAATCAGTTTCTTTTAATAAAAATTTGGTAAAATTTATTAACTGGTTTTCACTTTATAATTTAGTTCCAAAGGGAATGGTCTTAAAAATGTGTTTAGGCGACAAATCTGTTTTTTCTGAAAATTCAGATTCATTTAAAAAAAATACCCTTCGTAAAAAAAATAATTTTAATCTAAACTCAGAACAAAACAAATGCCTCAATGATATAAATAATTTTGGCGATAAATTTAATGTAACATTACTTCAGGGAGTTACTGGATCGGGAAAAACAATTGTTTATTTTGAAAAAATCAAAGAAAATATTTTAAAGAACAAACAATCTTTGGTTTTGTTACCCGAAATATTTTTAACAGACCAGTTTAACCAAAGATTCGAAGATTATTTTGGATTTAAACCTGCTATTTGGCATTCAAAGATAACAAAGAAAAATAGAAGAATAATTTGGAAAAATATAATTAATGGAAAAATAAAATTAGTAGTAGGAGCAAGATCTTCACTATTTTTGCCGTTCAAAGATCTTGGTTTAATAGTTGTTGATGAAGAACATGATTCTTCATACAAACAAGATGAGGGCATTAGATACAATGCAAGGGATATGGCGATTTCTCGGGCATCCATGGAAAATATTCCAGTTTTATTATCTACATCTATTCCATCACTAGAGACCTATAATAATGTTAAAAATAAAAAATATAATCTTACTAAAATAGAAAAAAGATATAAAAATTTTTCGCTTCCCAACACAGAGGTAGTCAATTTAAATCTAGATAGAAAGAAAAAAAATATTTGGCTGGATTCTAAAACTTTAAATTTAGTAAGAAAATACTTAGAAAAAAAGGACCAAGTCCTTTTCTTTTTAAACAGGAGAGGTTATGCACCATTTATGATTTGTA
>CAZUWS010000014.1:0-9536 GCA_964624295.1 uncultured Candidatus Pelagibacter sp.
TAGCAAAGCCATCAGATTTACTTCCTGAATTACAAGGACGTTTACCTATTAGGGTAGAATTAAACGCACTTACGGAGGAAGACTTTAAAAGAATACTTAAAGAGCCTGATAACAGCTTAATAAAGCAGTACAAGGCATTGCTTAAAACTGAAGACGTTGATTTAGATTTTTCCGACGATGGTATTGATATGTTAGCAAAACTTTCTACTGAAATAAATTCTACAGTAGAAAATATTGGGGCTAGAAGATTACATACAATCATAGAAAAGGTTTTAGATGAAGTAAGCTTTACTGCTTCCGACAAAGCTGGACAAAAAATAAAAATTGATAAATATTATGTCAAAAAGAATTTAGGAGACTTGGTAAAAGATACAGATTTGTCTAAATTTATTCTTTAATTTTTTTTAATTTGATTAGAAGAGCCCCTTTCCCTCCCATTTTTTCTTCTGCTTCTTTAATTTGAATAATCTTTGACATTAAATCAGGATTATTTTTTATAAAATCAGGTACAGTACCTTTTAATGTACTATAATCTTTTGAAACATAAACGTTATCATCTACTTTGGAATGATATCCTTTTCCTGTTATGAATAGAATTTCTAAAAAGCCTTTCTCATAACAATTTTCTACAATTTCCCTAACTTTTCTATTTGCATCTTCAAGAGAATAACCATGTAAGTCGAACTTGTATCGGGAAGGGTATATTTTTTCTGTTAAATCTTTATCTTTATTAAAAACTTTTGAAGGATTTTTTAAAAAATCTTCCCAGTCCTTTTTATCTTTTACGGATGGTTTTTTTTTATCACTCAACTATTTTTAATTTCTGCAAGATACCAGTTAGGATTCATACTTGAAGTTTTACGAGTAAATTTCCAATGATCGATAACAGTTTTTATTTTGTTTGGATCCCCTTCAATAACATTGTTATCTTTATCTTTCTTAACAGATATAATCTCACTAACAAATTTAACTGTAAAAAAAAGAGCAGTTGCAGTTTTTTCAAATTTTTGAATTACCGAAGACTTAATCCCAATAAATGTCAATTCAGATTTAATATTCTTTGAATTTCTTTCTTCTATAGCGGATTCAAAATTATCTCTCATTTCTCTGGTTAGCAAATCCCTTAAGCTCTTTTTGTCGCCTTTGGCAAAAGAATTAATAATAGTTTCATAAGCTATCTCCGCTCCTTTAAGAAATTCTTTCTTTTGTTCCACATTAAATTCGGTTTGTGGTTTTTTTGTTTGAGATTTTATTTTTTCTTTGAACTCATCAAGTTTACTCCCGGAAAAATCACTATATATTTTATCTTCATGACCAGTCTTTCTTCCAAGAATATTTCTTAATCTCAATATTATAAACCCAGCAATCATTGCTAGAAGTATAATGTCTAGGTATCCAAAATTGTTACTCATTATTTGATAAATATACATTATTAATATAATTTGAAAACCGACAAATGAACACAGTATTATTATTTTTAATTGGTATTCCCGCATTGGAAATATTTGTAATGATCAAAATCGGCGAGAACATTGGTGCGTTTAACACGGTTTCTTTAATTTTTTTAACCGCAATTATAGGTATCTATTTTGCCAAGATGCAGGGATTAAATACGTTAAGATCTGGCATATACAGTTTATATAAAAATGAAATTCCACTATTTGAAATTATCTCCGGAGCATCTATAGCATTAGCAGCTTGTTTGCTGATACTACCTGGTTTTGTTACAGATACTATTGGATTTTTATTACTCATGCCTTGGACGCGGAAAATAATAGTAAAGTTCTTTATTAAAAAACAAAATACTGTAAAAACAAAATCAGAAAATTATATTGAGGGTGAAATAATAGAAAAAAATAATAAAGAAAAAGATGACACATAAAATCGTTACAAAGTACATAAAAGATTTATCGTTTGAAATTCCAGGGGCCAAATCTTATTTTCTTTTAGAAAAAAATATAAAAGATTTTGCAGTTAATTTTGATATAAAAAGTAAAAGAATAAATGATAATGTAATTGAGGTCGATACAACTTTATTTCTTTTGTCAAAAAAAGATAAAAAATTTTCACCAATTTCAATTTGTTTCTCTTCTCTTGTAAATTTAGAAAAAAAACTTGAAAAGGAAGATTTAGAAAAAATTATTCTTGTTGAGGTTCCAAAAACTGTTTATCCTGAAATTAGAAGCATATTGTTTTATTTATTCGAAAAATCTGGATTCAAAAATATTAATTTAGAAAAAGAAGTTGATTTTGATAAACTATACCAGAGTAAAAAAGCTTAAAAGAAGTTTTTCTTTAATTCTGATTTCAAAAAATCCCTATGTTTCTTTAACTCTTCAGTTGTTGGTTTAATAATAATTTTTTCTCTATTTTTGTCAATTTTTGAATGGTTATTTGAATTATTTATTGCAACATCGTTATCTTTAAAAATTAAAGATGGTTCTTTTTCTCCTACTAAATTTATATAAACTTCTCTTAAAAGCTCACAATCCAAAAGGGCATTGTGTTTTGTACGCCTAGACAGATCAATGTTAAATCTTTTACACAAATTATCCAAAGAATTTGAAGAAGAAGGATATTTAGATCTAGCGACACTAAGTGTATCCACCACTTCTTTTTCGTTTAAACTTTTCTTATTCGCTTTCTTCAATTCGTTATTTAAAAAACTAATATCAAATGGTGCGTTATGTATAATTAATTTCTTTCCTTCAATAAATTCTAAGAATTCATCTGCCACATCTTCAAACTTTTCCTTCTCTTTTAAAAAATCATCAGAAAAGCCATGTATTTTAAAAGCTTCTTGCGAAATTTTTTTTTGTGGATTAATAAATTTATGAAAAACTCTTTTTGTTGGTATTAAATTTTCTGTTTCGATACAGGCAACTTCTACTATTTTATCTCCATCCCTGACCGACAAACCTGTTGTTTCGGTATCTAAAAATATCTCATTCATACATACTTGTTCATTAAAAACTTAACTCTTTTTTTTAAATTCTTAGTAGATAAATTATTATAAATGACATGATCACTAATTTTTATCTTTTTGCTAGGAATAATTTGCCTTTTATCTAAAGTTGTGAATATCTCTTTGTTCCCTTTATACCTTCGTAATCTTATATTTCTTTTTGCACCTACAAAAATAATAGAATCAAAATATTTCATAAGTTTGCTCTCAATCAAAAGTGGAATTTCGAAAACTCCAATTTTAAAATTTCTTTTTTTTTTCATAAAATCTTTCATTTCTCTTCTTACCAAAGGATGAATGATCAGTTCTAATTCTTTAAGTGCTCTTTTGTCTATTTTTATTTGGTTTTTAATTTTTTTTTTTAAATTTTTTGTATTTTTAAAATTAAATTTTTTTTTTACCTTATTTGTGAAGTCTCTTTTTTTATAAAGGGCTTTTACCACTTCATCGGCGCTAAATATAGGATATCTATTACGAGATATTAATTTTGCTACTGTTGATTTTCCCGATGCCAAAGAACCTGTGATTCCTATTTTAATCATTCTCTAATAATTTAACAACCTTTTCATCTATTTTTGGTTTAATACCATGCCAAATTTCGAAAGCTAGCTGGGCTTGGTAAGCGAACATATATTTTCCATTTTCGATTTGATTTGAAAATTCTTTTGCTTTTAAAAGAAATTTTGTTCTTCTTGGATTATAGATTACATCATAAAAAAATTTGTTTGATCCTAAACTAGAATAATTTAATTTTATTTCATCCTCTTCTTTGAGGCCCAAGCTTGTAGCATTAATAATCATATCAAAATCTGTTATTTCCCCCCAATTTACGACTTTAAGGTCCGAATACATTTTTTTCAAATTTTCGGCCTTTTCCTTAGTTCTGTTGCTTAAAGTAATTTCGGATGAACCCATTTTTTTTAAAGCCGAAATAATTGAAGGGGTAACGCCTCCAGCACCTAAAATAAAAATTTTTCTCCCTTTAACATTATAGTTTATATGTTTTAATGCATGCTTAAATCCACCAGCATCTGTATTGTCTCCAATAATTTTATCTGCTTTTTTATAGATTGTATTTACAGATTGAGTTTCTTTAACAAGAGATGTGATGTCATCTAAAAAAGGTATAACTGATTTTTTAAATGGAACAGTAACATTAATACCTTCGATTTTACCATTTTTTATTTCTGAAATTACTCTTTCAATATCAACTTTTTCAAGTTTTCTCTTTTCATAAACAGCATGAATATTATTTTCTTTAATCCAATGGTTATGCAATTTGGGTGACAAAGAATGTTTAATTGGATTTCCTATAACTAAATATTTTTTCATTTCAGTTGACTTAAGTATTTCTTTATTTGTTTAACTGGCAAGCCCATAATTGTATCTTCATCTCCTTCAATTTTTGAAAATAAAGATTTTCCATCAGCTTCTATTTGATAAACACCATAAGCATACAGTACTTCATCTTTTATCCTTCCTAAGTATGATTTAATTTCGTCTAAATTAAGTTTTTTCATTGTCAGTGTAGAAGCATCTGTATAATTCCAAATCATAGACCCATTTTTAGAAATACATACAGAGCTGATCAGCTGATGTTTTTTTCCATTTAACTTTTCTAATATTGTAACAGCCTCTTCTCTTGTTTTTGGCTTTGATATCAGTTCTCCTTCAAGATCAATAACACTATCCGCACCTAAAACAAGTTCATCAGGTTTTTTTGAGCTTATCTTATTTGCTTTTAATTCGGCCAAATTTTTTGAAACTAATTCTGGTGTAGCTTTTTCACTGATCATTGACTCTTTAACTTGCTCTTCGTCTATATTGGCAGGCAAGACGTTACAGTTGATTTTATGATTTTCTAAAATTTTTTTTCTGACTCCACTCTTTGATGCTAATATTATTTTCATTTATTTTTTTTAATTTCATAAATTTTTATAATGGAAGCAGCTGTTTCTTCGACAGATCTACGAGTTACATCAATTGTCGGCCAGTTAAATTTTTTAAACATTTTTTTTGAATTTTCAACTTCTTCTCTTATTTTTTCTACATTAGTATATAAATTTAAGTCAATATTCTGATTGGTATTAGCTCTAGTTTTTCTAATTTCGGAAAGTCTTTCAGGATCAGCCAACATTCCTACAACACAAAACTTTTCACTTTCTTTTTCGAGTAAGTCTGGAATTTTTTGTTCTAACACAAGTGGTATATTTAATGTTTTATATCCTCTGTTTGCTAAATATATTGAGGTTGGAGTTTTGCTTGTTCTGCTAACTCCTAATAAAATTATATCGGCCTTATTTATATCTTCATTCTTTTTTCCATCATCATGGGTCATTGTAAATTGAATGGCCTCTATCCTTTTATAATAATCTTCATCTAAAACATGTTGCGCGCTGGGCGTATGAGTCGCCTCTTGATTAAGTAGTTTTGAAAAACTTAAAATTAAATTTCCTAATACTCCAAAACAGGGAATATTATTTTTAAAACTTTTTGTGCCTAAATATTTGGCTAGCTGAGTATCAACTATCGTATATAAAATAATGGAATTTTTTTTCTCTTTACATTCTTTAATAATTTTTTCTATTTGTTGCTCAGTTCTTATAAAAACAAATTCTTTTTTATCATAATCAAAATTAGTAAATTGTGATTGTAGTGCTAAAAATATTCTATCTAGGGTTTCACCTGTTGAGTCCGAAATAAGAAATATTTGATATTTGTTGTTCATTAAGTTATGTGGATAATATTAGTATAATTAGTTAATATTAACAGTATTTTTAAAAACTATTTTTTTAATAACATTAGTTAACAATTTCCTAACAATTAATCTAATGTTAACAATTTAATATCTAATAATTAACATTGTTTATAATGTGCGAAAAATCAAATATAGACCCATATTTAACTCACCATACATGTAAATAAAATAGGAAATATCACTGTTTTACTAATCAACATGACCTATTACATTAAATATATTTTGAATCTATATTATTAATTATTATGAACAGACTTACAGATTGTATACTTCATAAAAAATCTTCTGGAATTCCAGTGTGGTTTATGAGACAAGCTGGTAGATATTTACCTGAGTTTCAAGAAATAAGAAAAAAAAATCAAAATTTTATAAAACTTTGTTTAAATAGTAATTTAGTAAAAGATATTACTATACAACCTTTAAATAGATTTGATCTCGATGCAGCAATAATATTTTCTGATATTTTGATGATACCCTATGGCCTGGGTCAAGAAGTAGAATTTAAAAAAGGATATGGACCAATATTGGGAAAAATAGACTTAGATAAAATAATCAATACAAACTCTGAGGATTTTTTAAAAAAAATTAATCCTGTTTATGAAGGAATAAAAAAGGTTAGAAAAGAAATAAAAGATAAAAGCTTAATCGGATTTGTAGGGGCCCCTTGGACACTACTTCTTTATATGATTAACGGACAATCTCCTAAAAAAAATTTTAATTTTAATGAAATTAATAAAGATAAATTATTAATTAATAAATTATTGAAAAAAATAGAGACAACTATATGTTTGCACGTTCAAAAGCAAATAGAGGCAGGAGCGAATGTAATTCAAATTTTTGACTCTTGGGCAGGTTTGTTGCCCGAGAAAGAACTACAAAATTATTGTTATGAGCCAACTCTTAAAATAGTAGATTATATAAAATCTTTAAATATGCCGACAATTTGTTTCCCTAAAGGAATTGGAAAAAATTATATTAATTTTAATTCATTAGTTAAACCTGATTGCATTAGTATAGATTATGAAATCGATCCAAAATGGATTAAAGAAAAATTAAAAGGAACGCCGATCCAAGGAGGTCTTGATCCCAAAATATTACTTACAGACAAAGATAATATTAAAAGGAACGCAGAACATTATATTAAAATTTTTTCGGATTATCCCTACGTATTTAATTTAGGGCATGGCGTTCTACCAGAAACAAAACCTGAAATTATTCAATACTTAATTCAAATAATTAGAAATAAAAGCTAAAATGAAAAAAGCTGTTGTTTTATTTAATCTAGGAGGACCAGATAAATTAGAAAGTGTCGAACCATTTCTTTTTAATTTATTTAATGATCCCGAAATAATTAGTATTCCTTCAATTTTTAGATATCCGTTAGCAAAATTTATTTCAAAAAAAAGAGCGCCAATTGCAAAAAATATTTATAGAGAAATTGGGAATAAATCACCAATCCTTGAATTGACAAATTCACAAGCAGAAAGCTTAGAAAAAAATTTATTAAAAAAAGGAAATTATAAATGTTTTGTTGCCATGAGATGTTGGCATCCAAGAGCTTCCGAGGTTATAGGCCAGGTTAAAGAATATAATCCTGATGAAATAATATTATTACCCCTTTATCCTCAATACTCAGCAACAACATCCGGATCATCCATCAACGAGTGGAAAAAACTATGTAAAAAAGAAAATTACAATGTAAAAACGAAAATTATTTGTTGTTATCCGACGGAAAATTATTTTATAGAATCTCATGTTTTATTAATAAAAAAAACTCTAGAAGAAGTAAAAAATAAAAATTTTAAACTAGTCTTTTCAGCACATGGATTACCAGAAAACAAAATTAAAAAAGGAGATCCTTATCAATGGCAAGTTGAAAAAACTGTAAAAGCAATAATGTCAAAAATAAAAAATGAAAATTTAGATTATGTACTAAGCTACCAAAGCCGTGTAGGCCCTCTTAAATGGATTGGCCCATCCACAGACGAAATTATAATTAAATATTCTAAAGAAAAAAAAGGAATTGTTATAGTGCCTGTAGCGTTTGTGTCAGAACATTCAGAAACATTGGTAGAATTGGATATAGAATACAAAAAATTAGCTGAAAAAAATGATTGTAGCTTTTACAAAAGAGTACCGGCATTAGGTATTGAAGAAAATTTTATAAAAGGCTTAGAAGCATTAGTTTTAAAAAATGAAACAGGAAATAATTTTGTTTCCTCAATAATGTGTCCAAACAAATATGTTAAATGTCCCTGTTTAGGATTATAAAAGAGCAAGATATAACATGAACACGTATTTATTATTTAAATCAATACATCTAATAGCAGTAATTTCTTGGATGGCTGGGCTTCTATATTTGCCGAGAATTTTTGTATATCATGCAGAAACTCACAACAATGAAGACAAAAATAATACTTTTAAAATTATGGAGAGAAGACTTTTTTTTTATATTATGAATCCCGCTATGTTGTTATCTTGGATTTTTGGATTATTATTATTACATTCTATAGGACTAGAATCTTTAAAGGAATTTTGGTTAATAACAAAACTTATCCTTGTAATTTCTCTAACCATGTATCATTTTTTCTTGTTTTTCTGTCTTAAAGGATTTAGCAACAACCAAAACAATTATTCTCCCAAATTCTTCAGGTTTATTAATGAGGTTCCCACAGTATTGTTGATAGCAATAATATTTATAGTAGTTTTTAAGCCTATTTAGACTTGAATATTAATTTTTATTCACTATATTAGTAATACTTACCTTAACGACAATAATCATATGAACTTACAAGAACTAAAGAAAAAGACGCCTGCAGAGCTTATATCGGAAGCGGAAAAGCTTGGTATTGAAAATCCTAGCACGCTTAGAAAGCAGGAAATTTTATTCTCTATTTTAAAAAAATTAGCTGAAAAAAATGAACAAATAACTGGAGGCGGCGTCCTAGAAGTGCTGCAAGATGGTTTTGGTTTTTTAAGAGCCATTGAGTCTAATTATCTTCCTGGGCCTGATGATATTTATGTTAGCCCAAGTCAAATTAGAAGGTTTGGATTAAGAACTGGGGATTCAGTTGAAGGAGAAATCAGAGCGCCCAAAGATGCAGAAAGATATTTTGCTTTATTAAAGGTTAACCAAATTAATTTTGAAGATCCTGATAAAGGAAGAAATAAAATAGCTTTTGATAATTTAACTCCACTTTATCCAAATCAACAATTAAAAATGGAAGTAGAGAAAAATGTTACGGAAAAAAAACCTGACCAAACTGCAAGACTTATTGATCTTGTAAGTCCAATTGGTAAAGGACAAAGATCACTTATAATTTCTCCTCCCAAAGCTGGTAAAACAATTATATTACAAAATATTGCAAATTCTTTAGCAGCCAATCATCCAGAATGTTATTTAATGGTTTTGTTGATAGACGAAAGACCAGAAGAAGTTACTGACATGCAAAGAACTGTTAAAGGAGAAGTAATCAGTTCAACTTTCGATGAACCAGCTTCTAGGCACGTTGCTGTTGCAGAAATGGTTATAGAAAAAGCCAAAAGGTTAGTTGAGCACAAAAAAGATGTCGTAATACTTTTAGATTCAATTACAAGGTTAGGAAGAGCATACAATGCGGTTGTTCCAAGTTCTGGAAAAGTTTTAACAGGTGGGGTTGATGCAAATGCCCTTCAACGTCCAAAAAGATTTTTTGGTGCTGCAAGAAATGTTGAGCAAGGTGGTTCGCTAACAATTATATCAACTGCTCTGATCGATACAGGTAGTAGAATGGATGAGGTAATTTTTGAAGAATTTAAAGGAACAGGTAATTC
>CAZUWS010000015.1:0-9467 GCA_964624295.1 uncultured Candidatus Pelagibacter sp.
AAGTTAAAAGATTAATGATTAATAAAAAACAAAAAAATATAAATGGATTTACTTTACTTGAGATATTGATTGGTGTTGTAATTTCAACAATTATGTTGGCTGCAATCTATACAAGTTATAATGTAGTAAATAACTCTTATTCAAAGGTTACGGAAAAAGCCAAAATTAGTCGATCTGGAAGAGATATTGTGACCATGATGGTCAGAGATATAAGGATGGCAGGCTTTAAATATTATTTTGGTGTAAATGATTTAGGGATACCTAGTAAAGATAACCTTGATTATATTTCAGGAGAAGATGAGATACATATGAGTCACGCACCGATCATTATAAGAAAAAATACACTAGGATATGATCCTGCTGGAGCTGGAGCTGCAGTTGGTGCAGTAGCTCGAAGTCCTCTTTGTTGTGATAGTATTCATATTGTCTATGGAGATTTCAATCAACGTGATTGGGTGGATGATGCAGGCCAGCCATACAAACGATATCGAATTAGTTATTTTGCCGATATAAACGATGAACTAGTAGGCACAGGTAAAGAGTACTTTTCAATTTTTAAAACTAAAGAAAGTTGGATACAAAACTTTGATGAGGCTGGTGATGGATTCTGGACCACTGATGAGGCTCTTTGTGCTGAATGTTTTTCGAGGGAAGAAGTAAGAAGTCATATTGTTGATATGGAATTTGTTGCTAATGGAGAAGATGGAAAGAGATTTTCTCCTACACCAATGCCAAATGCAGATTCCAGAGTAAATTTATTTAACATTAAAACGGTAGATGTAAGACTAACCTTTAGATCAAAAAAACATTTTTTTAGACGTGATGCGCCAGCTGAAAGACCGAGATTAGTGAAAGGAATTGGAACTAGAACAGGTGAGTTTACTGATAAATTTTTAAGGGATTCAGTATTTGTAACTATTCATACAAGAAATATTGGAGAAAATTTTTAATTAATTTATGAAAATAAAAAAAAAAAATGGATTTGCTTTAGTTCTTTCACTAGTGCTTTTGCTTGTGATGTCTTTATTGGGTGGTAGTTTAATTGTAATTACATCTGGAGATCACAGTAGCAATAATACTAGCGATGAATATCAGCAAACGTTCTATGTTGCTGAGACAGGATTAATTGAAGCTGAAAAAGCAATTATAAATGAATATTTAGGTCCATGGATAAATCTAGATCAACTAGACACAATCCAAGCTACCATGACTGATGAAGAAAGAACTGCACATAATCAATATGTTTTGGCAAATACTATTGACGGAAGTCATTTCAGAGACAAAGATAATAGAGCTATGCCAACTAACACAATAGAAATTAATGAAACACCCTGTTTTAAAAGTTTTAGAAATATTATTATTCCTGAACAAATGGGAATTATGGATGATCCAGATACACTTGATATAGATGAATCAGCTTTTCGAGCATCAATACAAGTACGAAATAACAATTTTGGAAATATGATAACTCCTATTTTTGATCAATTAGAATCGAACAGAGCTGACGATCCAGACACAGCAGATGTAGATGAAAAAAGTATAGGGGAATATTCAATTAAAAAAGAACTTGATAAAGAAAAAGCATATATGAGAAGATTTATTTATGAATATTTCATAGTTAATGTTGGTTCATCAGCATACAAAGGCGCTGGATCGAGTGTTAAAAGATCTTCAACCGATGCAGATAATGTGGGAACAGCATACAAGGTTTATGCCTGTGGAATGTTTTTAAATGCAAATGGAGATACAGATAATCCTAATATTATAATTCCACTAGAATCCCTTTTAGTTATGCCAAATTAATAATGTTTTAATGATGAAATCGTATAATATAAAATTTACAAAAAAATTTAATCTAAGTATAATTTCTTATGAAAAAAATAGCTAACTTTTTACAACTGTCATTTTTTTTGAGTTTTTTAGTTTTTTTTAATTCAACGTCATCATATGCAGCGTGCAGCTTTGGAAATTTACAAATTGGAGATGATGTCAGTAAAGTTGGACAGTTATATGGAATGCTAGAAGAGGGAGAAATTGATGGTAAAATTCAGGTTCTTGCAGAAGATGTTTGTGTTGGAGAAAAATTAGATAATGTAATTATAGACATTGTTATTTTTAACAATAAGATTTCTGGGTTTATTTTTGAAACAGAAATTGCTGACTTTGAAACACCAGCAGCTGAACAAAATCTTTATAATTATGTTGTAGCTAATTATGGATTTATCGAAGGAAGTGAAAAAAAAAATTGGACTGGTCATATAACTTGGGAACAGGGTGGCAGTGAAATTTATTATATGAAATACGATCAGTTCGGTATTTTAGAAGAAATTTTGTTGATTACAAATGTTGAATACAGAGATACATTTATTGCATTTGATGACGATGGATTTGAGGAGCCTGAAGATGAAAGCTAAGTTTTCTAATAAATTATTTAAAATAATATTTTGCAATTTATTATTGTTCATTATTGTTTTTAATGAAAACGTTTTTTCAAAACCAATTCCGCCAGGTTCTGGACAAGGGGATGTCCCTGCAAACATATTAATCCTTTTAGATAGCTCCGCAAGTATGCAAAGAACAATTAGCTCTGGTGTAGTAATCAGACGACCACACGATATAGTAACAGATTCAAATGGTGACATCATATTTACCCAAAATAGAAGAAGAGGCCTTATGAAAATTAACGCTGCTGATGAAAGTAGAAATGGAACGTTTGGAAGGTTTATGGGAAGAAATAGGGATGGGAATTGTGGATTGCAAGATTCTTCTTTAAGAGACACAAACAGTTTAGCTATTTCTACAAATGTTTTAGGCAGAGTTGGTGAAGATACAATTTACATTGCAGAACAGAGATCTGACTTCGGAAAGGTAGTTGTAATTGATAACAATGGTACATGCGTAGATGTTATTGATAGATGGGAGCTGGGAAATTTCACTACTAGAGCTTTAACAATGAGAACCATTGCAAATGAAGATCATTTACTTGTCGCAGGATTTGTTTGGGATGCTGGAAGAAATAGAATGAGAATTTTTTCAAGAAATTTAACAACCGGTGTCGACAGATTATGTCCGACTGATACTACTCAGGGTGGCGAGATGGATGGCTACGCAAGATGGTTTTGGTCCATGGCAATGGATGATGGAAACTATTTATATATGGTGAATCGTAATTCTCTTAATATTGAAGGATTTGATATTGAAAGTGATGGTAACACTTATTGTCCAGTTGATGCGAATAGAGATCGACATTATCAGAATGATGTAAACTCAGTAGTTGGTGGAACAACAATTCTACCTTCATTGGATATTGAAATTGATCCCGACGATAATGATGTTATGTGGCTTACTAGTTATGCAAGAGATAATATTTCAAAAGCAACTATTGTAAATGATACTACAGTTACTTTAAATGCAACTAAAGGATCTTGGGGACGAGGAGATACTACGGACGATTCTGATGTTAATAGTATTGATCCTTACGGACTTCACGTAACTTCAGATCATGTTTTTGTAGGTGTTAGAAATCCAAAGATTTTACAATTTAACAACGATGCAAATATAACCTGGATAGATGCAATAGGTGGCAGTTCAACAACTAGATTTATAGGAGCAAGAAATGCAATAAAAGCTATTATGAATGATAGCTCCTTAACAGCTGGTGCAAACTATGGATATGGACACTGGAATTCAGGTAGAGGTCAAAGATGGAGATGGGCTAATACAGGACAAAATACATGTCACCATAGTCCTCCTACTCCAAGAGGAAGAATTCGTAACTCAAATGTAAACTGTGAATATTGGGATGGATGGGAAGGAACACATCCAGCTGGAAGATCAACCCTTTGCAATAAAGATAGTTGCATAATGGTTGGAGTTTCTCCAGAAGGTCATGAATTAATACCAAGAGCACTTGATAGAACAAGAATGGCATGGGGTACAGATGGCAATGCATTTGCAAAGATGGCATGGGGATACTTTACCTCTGCACAAGTAGATATAATAGATGACCTTTCACCTTGCCAACTTAACTATGTAATTATGATTTCAGATGGTGCTTTTACACATGAAGCGCAGGCGCGCCCAATAATAGAAACATTAAGAACTAATCATGGTGTAAAAACAATAGTAGTTGGTTATGGTGGAGGTTTAGCAAGAAGCAGGGATCGGTTCATACGTATGGCAAGAGCTGGCTCTTGTGACGATGTTACAGGTAACGCTCCAGATTGTATGCCTGTAATTTGGGCAGACACACCTCAGGCACTCACAAGCGAATTACAAAGTAGAATACAACAAATTATAGCTGATAGACTATCTTTCACAGCACCAGCTATTACTGCAACCATACAAGAAGGTGGTTCTTTATATCAAGCGCAGTTTGATTTTAAACAGAACTCAGAGTGGGAAGGCCACCTTATAAGAAAAACAATAAAAATGGTGGATGGTAAACCTGTAGTATGTCATACTCTTGATAGTAAATGTCCTGATAACTGGGATGCAGCAGAAGCAATAAGAGGCCAAGCTGAAAGAAAAATTTGGACAACTTTACCAGGCTCTAGTTATCTTGGTGCTGATTGGAATAACTGGACCGAAGACGACGAAAATTTAACCCACATAACTCAACTTTTTGATCAACTAGGTAATGAAGTAGTAGATTACCACAACACCACCTCTGAATGTGGAACAGATGATGATGGAAATAGTAAAACTACAGCACAATAGGCAACTCTAGGTATTGAAGATGGTAATGAAGACGACATTAAGGGGTTAATCAATTTTGTTCGTGGCACAGATTACTTTGCTTATGGCGGTTGTAGCCAGATAGCCAATCAAAGAGCACATGTATTGGGTGATATCTATCATTCACAAATAGTTGAGATTGGAGCACCTGAAGGTAATTATGATTTTACAAGTGGAAATGAAGAAGCTTTTTTTAGAGCAACACATAACTATGCATCTTTTGCAAGATCTAAAAAAAATAGAAGAAAAATTATTTATGCAGGAGGAAATGATGGCATGTTGCATGCAATAAATGCTACAGATGGAACAGAGCAATGGGCTTTTGTTCCACCATTTGTTGCTGGAAAATTGCCAACTATAGTAAATCCAGGATTAGATGGAAGACTACCAGGTGATAGCGGTGGTTCTAATGCTATTTTTGGAGTTGATGGTTCACCAGTAGTTCACGACATGTACATAAGAGGATTAGATCAGTCTGGTAACTGGGAGGCAGGAAAAAGGTGGCGTACCATTTTAATTGTTCCTTACGGAAGAGGAGGTGCAGGTTTTTCTGTTTTAGATGTTACATACCCTGATGCAGGTGCAACAGGAGGTCCTCTTCATATGTTTTCTGTTTTCAATGACACAGTTCAAAATAGAGTTTTAATAGCAAGTCATACGGGTGTAACAACAGAATATCCTTATATTCCAGAGTCAATATCATGGGATCAATCAAGAGAGGCAGAAAGAGCAACAGAAATGCAATTACAAGCCGAAGATGAAGATACAGATAGAGGTGATGATTTGACAACAGAACAAGATGCTATAGTAGCATGCCAAACAAATGCTGAAACCGCAGGCAGTTTTGCTGAAAATGGAACTAATGCGTGTTATAGAGGAAAAACTTTTTCCTTTGAACTTGCTACACCAGATGACCATACCATTACAACAGATGATTTTAGATACTATGTAGGTGATGATCCAACGGCAAGAACACCAGTATCTGCTACTGAAACTGATGGAATAATTACAATAACATTTCCTGGAACAACAGCGGCAGAAGATTTATTTATAAACAATGCAAGATCTGATTTAGTTGATGAGTCCGAAGAAACTTCTGAAATTGTATTGACTATTAACCCAGCTTTAGCAGGTGTGCGAGATCATCATTATAAGTACGATTATAGTAAATTGGGCGAAACATGGTCAACACCAAGAGTTTTTAGAATTCCAGATTACAAAAATTTAGCTTCTGACTACAGGAATGATAAATATGTTTTTGTAATGGGAGGAGGAAAGGGTGGTGCAGTTAATAGAATAGGATCTGCTTTATTTGTTGTTAATATGGAAGATGAAGAGTTTCCAGGTTCTATATATGGTTCGGAACTAAACTATGGCCCAATTGCAATTGCTGATACTATAAGATCAGTTACATTTCCGAATGGCAGTGATATTTCAAACTCAGTTCCTGCTTCGCCAGTAGTTATAACACCAGATAATATAACGGGAGTAGACTGGAGAGGAGCTATGGTTTATGTAAATGACCTTGAAGGTAAAATTACAAAAGTTAATTTAACAAATTCTAGAAAAGATCTTTTTGGTTCAGAGGCATCAGATACCAAAATGTTTCATCAAAAAACTATACTTACTTTAGCCGCTCAAAGAGCTAATGGTAGATTGAGTTATCACTCAATGGATGCAGCAATAGGAAAAGATACAAGACGGTTCTGGCTTTTTGGTTCCACGGGACATTATGAAAGAATTAATGACGTTAGTGACTTTACCAATGATAATATTATGTATGGTATAAAAGATGATTACCGTATTTTTAAAACACAGAGCGAAACAGTTCCACCACTAAGATATGAAGTTGATTATAATACTTGGCTTCAAGCTGCATATCTTCATGCAAATTCATCATTAGTGGTAGAAGAACCTCTAAGAGGTTGTGTTGATGTTACAGGTGATACATCAGGAGTTAGATGCCCAGGAAATTCTGATAAAGGTTGGATGTATTATCTTAATAGAGATGAAACAGGAGCTCCAACTAACCAGCACAAAAAAGCTTCAGCGACCCCAAGAGTTTACAAAGGCAATGTTTATTTTCCAATCTATATGCCAACACAAACTGAAAACAGATGTAATTTAGGAAAAGCGTATATTTGTTCAGCAGATGATGAGTGTGGAACTAATAATTCGACACACTTAAGTATGGAAGGACAAATGCCAGATGATGATGCATGTTTCTTTGTAAGAGAAGGTATATTATCTGAACTAGTCGTATTTGGTGATACACTATTTGGAAACATTGCAACTAAAGCAGAAAGTCAAAAAGATACACTTGTTCAAGTACTATCTGGCGCTGGGGAAGTAAGTACCTTCAGACGTAGCTGGAGAGAAAACTTTTAAATAGTTTACTACAAAAAAATATGAAAAAATATTTTTTTTTATTTTTTTTTTTTATATTTTCTAACAATTTATACGCTGAAACTATTTCTTCATTGACGACAAGAACAAGTACAACTTCAGTTTCAGAAGATTTAACAGTAACTTCTTCAGGCACTCTTGTTTGTAGTAATCACACGCAATGTTTAGACGTAACTTCTAGAAACACAAAAATTACAAATCATGGAAACATTTATTCCACTGGTAGTACCACAAATCAATTGATAAGAGCCAGAGGAGCTTCTAATGGTTATGAAGTGGAAATATATAACTATGGAACAATCGATCAAAGAGGAAACAGTACCGCAATTATGATTCCTAATAGTGAAGATGACGACAGCGACAGCGTTGGTCATTATATTTATAACTCTGGTCAAATATTAAATTCTTCTGGAACTAAATTTACTATCCAGTATCATGAATCTGATTTCACTAAGATTGATAACTATGGGGACATAAAGAATACTGGATCTTTTATTACTCTTTATGGAGAAGGTGATGAATATACGACAATTAATAACTACCATGGTGCCACTATTTCAGCCAATGGTTCACGTGCAATAAATACGAAGGCAGCAAATGCAGCTAAAGGACTTGAACCTAGTAAATATCTCACAATCAATAACTGGGGAACAATATCCGCAGCTTATTGGACAATAGAACTTGGAGAAGAGTCAACTTTGAATAACTATGGAAAAGTACTTATTACAGATTGGTCTTCAAGTTCTGATGATGCAATAATAATGTTGGATGATAACAACACTGTAAATTTGTATGATGGAACAGTTATTTCAGGAGATCTTAATGCAAATTCCACATCGGGAAGTGCTTTAAATTTACACTTATGTTCTTCTTATTATTTTTATTTAGAGGATACATGGGATGTAACTGATAAATCTGGATGCGGAGAACTTGTAAATAGTGGTAGTTATGCTCAATCTGTTTCACCATTGTTTCAATCAGTTGCTGATGAAATAGGAGTTATAAGAACAGATATAATTAATGAAGTTTATGATTATGCTAAAGATAAAATTAAAGAAGAAGAAGATTTTTTTCTACCTTTAGTATCACATACAAAGAGAGAAAAAGCTTCTGCAATTGACAAATTTGAAAATAAC
Organism: uncultured Candidatus Pelagibacter sp.; assembly: GCA_964624295.1. Lineage (GTDB taxonomy): Bacteria > Pseudomonadota > Alphaproteobacteria > Pelagibacterales > Pelagibacteraceae > Anoxypelagibacter. Next base: position 8,280 of record CAZUWS010000015.1, read on the forward strand.
ACCAGTGGTTTTGCCTTTGGCTTTCCTGCCGAAAATGAAAAAATAAAAGGTCATTTAGTTTTTAATTTATCAAAAAATAAAATTGATCTATTAAATCAATATATAGAAGATAAAACTTATCAAGTAGGTTTTTTTTTAGAAGATTTAAACTTTAAAGCTATTTTAGGCTATCATGACTATGAAGGAGATCGACACAGACTAAATAACACAACTACAAGCGGAAAAGATTTACTTGAACAGGATTTTAAATCAACATCTTTAATTTTTGGAAAACAATTTTATAAAAAGTTTGAAGATAATTCATATTTTAAATACAATTTAGATACAAACTTTGAAGGCTATTTTAATCACGATGAAGAAGATCATGTGAAATGGAATAGTAGAATTATAGGACAAGTAATGGGTGATATGACTGTGGGATGGAAAACTTTATCAACAAATAAATTTTATTTTAACCCTGAATTAACTTTTGGATATAGAACAATGATTACTGGCAAAGGCCAAAAATATGAATTTAAAGGAAGCAATAAAACTTTTAGAGGAGGAAAAAAAGAAGATGCAAGCGTAAAATTTGCTTTGTTAACTCACTATTCTTTTAATGAAAAATCAAAACTATTTTTGGATGCTTCAGCAAAAAAAACTCAATCAAATCAAGAAACTTATTTATTAAACATTGGTTTTAAAAGTACATTTTAATGAACTAATATAAAAAATTTTTTATTTCATTAGAAAAAGATAAATAAAAAATACAAGCAGCAATGATGTAGGGGCCAAAGGGAATTTCTGAAGACATTTCTAATGATTTTTTTAAAATTGCAGGTACTGCAAAAATTAACGCTATCAATGAAGAAAAAAATATTACAAAAGGTAAACTAGCCCAACCAAACCAAAATCCTATCACAGCCATTAATTTTGCATCGCCTAGGCCCATACCTTCTTTTTTTCTAATTAGTTTGTATAAATAAATAATTAACCAGATAACTAAGTAACCAGCTACTCCACCAATTAATGAATTTATGTAGTTTGGAAAAATAGCTTGATTTAAATTGGGATCAAAAGATTTTAAAAATCCTATCAACATTAATGGTAAAGTTAATGAGTCTGGGATAATAAAATGTTTTAAATCTATAAAAAAAATTATAACAAAAAATACAGATAAGATTATCAGTAGTAAAGTTGTGATTGTTA
>CAZUWS010000016.1:0-9420 GCA_964624295.1 uncultured Candidatus Pelagibacter sp.
ATGCCAAGATTAAATCTAATATTGTTTTTGTAGGTTTGGGAAAAGTTTTTCAAATTTGGGATCCTAAATTGTTTGAAAACTTCAAGTCTGTTGCGAAAAAGAAATCTTATATTAATAGATCAGCTTTAAAATGGGACAACAAATTTAAAAAGGAGGGAGTATGACGATTAATATTGGTGGTGGAGAATTAAAAGAATTAAAACCTAGAATTTTAGTGATGGGAATAGGTGGTGCAGGAGGAAATGCAATTAATGCAATGATTGAAGACGGTATGCAAGGTGTAGAATTTGTAGCTGTTAATACTGATGCTCAGGATTTGAAAGTAAACAAAGCTGATGCAAAAATTCAAATAGGAATGAATTTGACCAAAGGTCTTGGGGCTGGAGCAAAGCATGATATTGGTCAAGCTGCAGCTGATGAATCTTTGAATGAGATAGTAACTTATTTGCAAGGGTCCAATATGGTTTTTATTACTGCTGGAATGGGCGGAGGAACAGGAACTGGCGCATCACATGTTATTGCAAGAGCTGCTAAGGAATTAAATATATTAACAGTTGGTGTAATTACATTACCATTTTCTTATGAAGGACCAAAAAGAATGAGAAGAGCTATGGAAGGATGGAGTCATTTGAAGAGACATCTGGATGCATCAATTGTTGTTCCAAATCAAAACCTTTTTAAAATTGCTAATGAGTCTACAACTTTTGAAAAATCTTTTTCATTATCAAACGATGTTTTAAAACACGGTGTTAGAAGCATAACCGACCTAATGGTTAGACCAGGATTAATTAATCTAGATTTTGCAGATGTTGAAACTGTAATGAGTTCTATGGGCAAAGCCATGATGGGAACTGGCGAGGCAGAAGGAGAAAATAGAGCTATAGCAGCAACAGAATTAGCTTTAAACAACCCTTTGATTGATGATTACTCTCTAAAAGGTGCCAAGGGATTACTTGTAAATATAACTGGTGGAGAAGATATTAAGTTGTTTGAGGTTGATCAGGCAGTAAACAAAATAAGAGCAGAAGTTGATCCAGAAGCAGAGCTTATATTTGGAGCGATCAAAGATGAAAACTTAAGCGGAAAAATGAGAGTATCTATTGTAGCCACGGCTCTAGATGGAGAAGCTCCAGAATCAAAATCCGTTGTTAATATGGTTCACAGAATTCATAATAGAAATTCCGGATATTCTGAAACCAATACTTCAACGACAAACAATATACCGAAATCACCGAGTCTGGATTCTATTCAGGGAGCGACAGCTTTAAAGCTAGATAATGAAGTTCAAACTAATCCTGAAACTTTAATTACAAGCGAAAAAGAATTAAACAAGGAAACAAATATAGATCCAGGAATATCTCTGGATAATGCAGCTTATTTTGAAAATAATTTATATCACGATGAAAATCACAAAGAGGTAGAACCAGAAGAAGTTGTGATCGATGACATTTCTGTTTATGAGGAAAAGTCTAACGATATTCCAGAGGCAGATGCCTCTCAGGACGAAGATATCCCCCAATTATTTTCTGATGGAGAGAATACTACGTCTTCATCAGGAGATAATCTAAATGAAAATTTCAAAAACGAAGAAGAAGAATTTGAAATACCTGCGTTTTTGCGTAAACAGAAGTTTTAAAGATTACAGGAAAGATGAAAGATCTTTCATCTCTAAAACAGTCATCACATTACCCTGTAATGTTAGACCAGGTTTTGAAAATTTGTGAGCCAGATAAAGGCGGAGACTTTATCGATTGTACATTTGGTTCTGGGGGTTATAGCAATGCAATATTATCTTTTCCAAAAACTAAAGTTACTGCACTAGACAGAGATCTAGAAACCCAAGAATATGTGGAGAGAACTAAAAAACTCTACAAAGACCGTTTTTCATTTCATAGTAGAAAATTTAGCGAATTAAATAAAATTATTGAAACCAATAAAAAATTTGATTTTGTAATATTTGATCTTGGCATTTCATCTTTGCAAATTTTTAATTTAGAAAGAGGTTTTTCTTTTAATTCTAAATCCAGAGTTGATATGCGAATGGGTTTAAATTCAATCTCTGCTCATGAAGTTTTAAATGATTTTAGCCTAGCTACTTTAAATGATATTTTTAAATTTTTTGGAGAGGAGAGAGAAAGTTTTAATATTGCAAAAAATATTATTAAAGAGAGAAAAAAGGGTCCAATTTCATCTACACCTGATCTTGTAGATATAATTAAAAGAAGTAAAAAAAGGGATTTTAAAAAAAAAATAAATATTTCAACCAAAACATTTCAAGCTATTAGAATTTTTGTTAATAAAGAATTTTCAGAATTGATAGAGGGATTGATAAATGCGACACAATTAATTAAAGCAGGTGGAAAAATAATTGTTGTTAGTTTTCATTCAATAGAAGATAAAATAGTTAAATTTTTTTTTACAAATTACTCAAAAAATAAATCTAAAGTTTCAAGATACTATCCAGATCTACCCAAGGAAAAATCTTTATTTGAAAATTATAAAAATAAAATAATTACACCAGGTGAAAAAGAGCTCAAGATAAATAGTCCGTCACGATCAGCAAAACTAAGATTTGCAACAAGAAATGAGAGTGATTTTTTTTATCCTAAAGAATTTAAAAAAAAATTTATAAATTATATTGATCTGGAGAACAGGTATGCTTAAAAAATCTTTAATATTTTCACTTAGTATCTTTTTAATTTTAATGATTTTTACATCTTCGGTTAAACACAAAACTAGAAATTTAGAAAAAAAAATTAATTTAGTTAATAAAGAAATTGTGATTTTAAAAAAACAATTAAATGATGCAGAAACAGATTTTGCTTATCTTTCTAGTCCCGAACAGCTCAAAGAACATTTAATTATATTGAGAAAACATGGCTATTCTAGCTACGATCATTCAAGAATATTTCTATCTGCTGATGAATTTTTATTAAATAATTTAAAAGAAACAAAATTGATAAAAAAAAATTTTTAAATGAAAAAAGAAAAAAATAAAAAAATAAATCAAAGAAGCTTCTATTTTCAGGATTATAATTACAATTCGGTGGAGAAAAATAAAAATGAAAAACTAGCAGTGAATCAGGACAGGGTTTATTTACTATTTTTTGTATTTTTTTGCTTAATATTTATATTTGCAACCAAAATTTTTTTTATTTCTCTTAAAAATTTAGATTCAAAAAATTATGTTAAAAATTATCCTATTTTTAAACCATTAAGAAACGACATTTTGGATAGGAATGGAGATCCAATTGCAAGAAATGTTGCGGTTTATCATGCTGCAATAAAACCGAATTTAATTAAAGATAAAAAGAAATTTATTATAAAACTCAAGTTGCTTTATCCAGAATTAAATTTTCAGTTTGTTAAGAATAATTTAGATAAAAATAAATATTTTTATTTGAAAAAAAATATTACCCAGAAGGAGAGAAACAATTTATGGTCGTTAGGTGAAAAAGGACTATTATTCGAAAGAACTCAAACAAGAATATATCCACACAAAAATTTGTTTAGTCATGTGATTGGCCAAATTGACTTAGATAATAATGGAATTTCAGGTGTAGAAAAATATTTTGATAAAAATTTAAAAAAAATTGAAAATGAGCCATTACACCTATCGTTAGATATAAATTTGCAGTATCTGATTAGAGAGGAACTTATTCAGTCCATTTCAGACTTTAAAGCAAAAGGAGCTGCAAGTGTATTGATGGATGCTAAGACGGGAGAGATACTGTCACTAATATCCTTGCCAGATTACAACTTAAATATACGTCAAAATATTAAAGATAAAAACTTTACCAATAAAATAACAAAAGGAGTTTTTGAATTAGGCTCAATTTTTAAAACATTCACAATAGCTTTAGCCATGGAAAACAATCTTTTTTCTCCTAATACAATGATTAAAAATATTCCCGACGAAATAAAATGTTCAAAATATACTATAAGTGAACACGATGAAATGCCGAGTAGCTTAAGTTTAAAACAGATTTTAATAAGATCATCAAACATTGGAACTATAAAAGTGGCCAGAAAGATTGGGGAGAATAAATTAAAGACATTTCTAGAGGATCTTAACTTATTGAATACAATTAATTTTGAATTAGATGAAATTGGGTCTCCTTTAAATTTTTCCTGGAACAAATGTAAATTAGAAACAGTTTCCTATGGTCACGGTATAACTACTACCCCACTACAAGCAGTTGCCGCTTATGCTTCAATTTCAAACGGTGGAGTTATAGTAGATCCTACTTTGGTTAAAAATAAAAATTCTAACTTAGAAAAAGGAAGAATAGTTAATTCTAAAACTAGCAAAAAAATTAATTCCATTTTAAGGGAAGTTGTAACAAGCGATCATGGTACTGCTTCGCTAGCCGAAGTAGATGGTTACTATGTTGGTGGTAAAACTGGTACAGCAAACAAAAATATTAACGGACAATATACAAATAACAAATTAACTTCTTTTATTTCAGTTTTTCCAACGATAGATCCCGAATATATTTTGCTAGTTTTAATGGATGAACCAAAGCCGGCACCTCAAATTGTGTATAATTATAGAGGAAAAAAAATTTCCGGTATTAACAGAAACGAATCTGGCTGGAATTCAGCTTATGCGGCTGGCAAAATTATAGAAAAAATTGGTCCTATTTTAGCCATAAATAAAAACGATTTTTATGACAACTATGTTGTTAAAAAATCTGATTGATAACTTAAACCCTGAAATTGGCAGTGAAAGAATTAAAGGTATATCATCAGACAGCAGAAAAATAAAAAGGGGCGATCTATTTGTTTCTATTAAAGGAAATAAATTTGATGGAAATAAGTATATAGGCCAAGCCATCTCTAAAGGGGCTAAAGTTATAATTTATTCTGGATTCCTTAATAAAAAATATAAAAATGTTAAGTTAGTAAGGGTTAAGGATACTAGAAGTAAACTGGCAGAGATTTCCTCTAAATATTATAAGAAAAAACCAAAAAATATTGTTGCTGTAACAGGTACAAATGGAAAAACATCAATATCAGATTTTTTTCATCAAATTTTTACACTAAACAATAAGAGAGTAGGATTACTTGGAACTCTTGGTTTTAAAAAAAACAATCATTTAAAGAGAAGAGAACTTACCACTCTAGATTCATTAAATTTACACAAAGATTTGTATGAAATGAAAAAATCCAACATAGAAAACGTTATCATTGAGGCTTCAAGTCACGGTCTTAAACAGAAAAGACTAGATTTTCTGAATGTAAAATCTGGAATTTTTACGAATTTGAGTCATGACCATTTAGATTACCATAAGAATATGAAAGATTATTTTTCTTCAAAATTAATTTTATTTAAAAAAATTTTGAAAAAGAAATCTACCATAATTGCTGATTCTGGAATTAAGCAATACAATGTATTAAAGGGCATACAAAAAAAAAGAAAATTGAAGCTTCTCAGCATTGGAGATTCGGGAAATACCTTTAAAATTTTAAATCATAAAATTTTTAACAATTTTCAGTTTTTAAAAATTCAATACAATAAAAAAATTTATAATTTAAAGATAAATTTATACGGTTCCATACAAATAAAAAATTTATTAATGGCTATTTTGGCTTGTAAAAATTGTGGTTTAAATATTAAAGATATCTTCAAAAGAATAAAAAAAATTAAAAGTGTTAATGGTAGATTAGAACTCGTAAGAAATTTACCCAATCGATCAAAAGTTTTTTTAGATTATGCACATACTCCAGAGGCATTAAGAAATGCCATATTTTCTTTACATGAACATTTTCACAAAAAAATTACTGTTGTTTTTGGATGTGGCGGAGAAAGAGATAGAGCAAAAAGAAAATCAATGGGAAAGATAGCTAAAGAGCTTTGTAATAAAATATATATCACAGATGACAATCCAAGAAATGAGAACTCTAAAAAAATAAGAAAAGAGATAATTAAGGGAGCAAAAGGATCTAAAGCAAAAGAAATCCCAGGTAGAAAAAAAGCAATTATTTATGCTCTAAAAAATTCAGATCCACATGAAATTATTTTGATTGCCGGTAAAGGACATGAAATTTACCAGGATCTAGGAAAAAAGAAAATTTTTTTTAGTGATAAAAAGATTATAAAAGATTTCAATTCTAGAAAGATTAGTGAGAAAAAAAATAATTTAAAATATAACAGCGCTGTTGTAAAAAAATTTTTTAAAAGTAATAAAGAGTATTTTTTTGATGGCGTTTCTATCAATTCCAAAAAGATAAAAAGTCAAAACTTATTTATTGCTATTAAGGGAAAAAACAAAGATGGCCACAATTTTTTAAATGAAGCAATAAAAAAAGGAGCAAGCCATTGTATTGTATCAAAAAATATTAAAAAAAAATATAAGCCTATTAAAGTTAATAATACAATGAATTTTCTAAAACTTTTGGCACAAAATAAACGCAGTATATCCTCTGCTAAATTTATAGCTGTTACGGGAAGTGTAGGAAAAACTACTGTAAAAACGATGCTAGGAGATTTATTGAAAACATATTCAAAAACTTATTTTTCACCACAGTCATACAACAATCATTATGGGGTTCCTTTGAGCTTGTGCAATATTGAACCTAAACACAATTTCGGAGTTTTTGAGGTTGGCATGAGTAATTTTAAAGAAATTTTTAAACTTTCATCTATGGTTAAACCAGAAATAGGAATAATAACCAATATTTCTGAAGCACATTTAGAAAATTTTAAAAATATTCAAGATATAGCCAAAGCAAAAAGTGAGATTATTTATAATATTCAAAAAGGTGGAACTATTATTTTAAATCAAGATGATAAATTCTTTAATTATTTTAAGAAAATTGCGAGAAATAATAGTATTAAAACAATATCTTTTGGTTATTCAAAAAAAGCTGACGTGAGATTTCTAAATATAAAAAAGAGTAAAAAAAATCTAAATCTAAAAATATCTGTAAATAAAGAAAATATTTTTTTGAAAATTAATAGTATCAATAAGAATTATATAATGAATGTACTCTGTTGTGTGGCTGTTTTAAGTGAATTGGGTTTAAACTTAAGAAATATAAAGGGTTTTTTTAACATACAGAAACCCTTGAAGGGCAGAGGAAAAATTAAAAAGGTTAATAAATTTGGCAAAAGCTTCTTTTTGATAGATGAAAGCTATAATGCAAATCCTCTATCTGTAAAATCTGCAGTACAAAATTTCTCAAATATTAAAAAGAAAGGTAAGAAAAAATATTTCCTTTTTGGGGATATGATGGAATTAGGCAGAAATTCACATATTTACCACAAAAAAATCTCAAAATTTATAAATAATAGTGATATTGATAGAACTTTTGTTTATGGAGAAAGGGCAGCTAGGGCATATAAATTTTTGAGAAAAAACAAAAGAGGAGAAATCGTTAAGGATTTGAAATCATTTGATACTATGATTTCAAAGATTTTAGAAAATGGAGATTTTTTAATGATCAAAGGTTCAAATGCAACCAAGCTATACAAAATATCAGAAAGTTTTTTGAGGAATAGACAGAATGCTTTATAGTTTTTTAACCTCACTAGTTGATACCTTTTCTTTTCTTAATGTCTTCAAATACATTACTTTTAGGATTGGATTGTCAGTTGTTACATCCTTAATCATCATTTTCTTAATCGGAAACCCTTTAATAAATTACTTTTCAAAAAAGCAAATTACTGGACCAATTAGACAAGACGGTCCAATTGATCACATAATAAAAAAAAGTGGAACGCCCACCATGGGAGGCCTTATGATTCTGATTGGAATCATTGTAAGTACACTTATGTGGGCAGATCTGACTAATGTTTATATATGGATAGTCCTCTTCGTTTGTACAAGCCTTGGCTTGTTAGGTTTTGTGGATGATTATCTAAAAATTAAACATAAAAATTCTTCAGGGATTAATGCAAAATTAAAATTTCTTGGCCAACTTTTAATTTCTTTAGTGGCAATTATAACTTTAATTTATTTTACAGAGCATGAAAGTATTTTAAATTTATACTTTCCTTTTTTTAAAAATTTAGTTTTAAACATGGGTTTATTTTTTATTCCTTTTGGTATTTTTGTAATTATTGGGTCTTCTAATGCAGTTAATTTAACGGACGGTCTAGATGGTTTGGCCACGGTACCAGTAATGTTAGTTGCCTTATCTTTTTCTTTAATTTGTTATTTAGTTGGAAATACGATTTTTTCAAACTATCTACAGATTCAATACATACCTAATGTTGGGGAGTTATCAATTTTTTGTGGTTCTATAGTGGGATCATGCCTGGGTTTCCTTTGGTACAATGCACCGCCTGCTAAAATATTTATGGGAGATACAGGCTCATTGTCTTTAGGTGGTTCTATTGCCTCGGTTGCAATAATAGTAAAACACGAAATTGTTCTTGCAATTGTAGGAGGTCTTTTTGTTTTGGAAACAGCATCGGTAATTATACAGGTAGTTTCTTTTAAACTTACTGGTAAAAGAGTTTTTAAAATGGCACCTATCCACCACCACTTTGAGAAAAAGGGATGGGCGGAATCAACCGTCGTAATCAGGTTCTGGATCATATCTATAATTCTTGCGTTAATTGGACTTGCGACCTTGAAGTTGAGATAAAATGATATTCAACAGAATTCTGAAAGATAAAAGTTTTTTAATTTATGGCTTGGGTTTAACAGGAGAATCTGTTTTAAAATTTTTAAAAAAATCAAAAGCACGGAACGTTTCTTTATGGGACGACAACAGAAAATTGAGAAATAAATTCAAGGTTCGAGGCAACGAGAAGATACTTAAAAAAAAAGTTATTCAATCCGATTATATAGTTTTAAGTCCAGGCATTAGCTTGTTGAAATGCAAACACGGAAAATTGCTTAACAAAAATAAAAAGAAAATTATTACTGATATTGATCTTTTTTTTTTAACCAACAAAGTTTTTAAGTCTGTAGTTGTTACGGGAACAAATGGTAAATCAACAACATGCAGCATTATTCAAAAAGTTTTAGCCCATTCTGGTTTAAAAACAGTTGCTGTAGGAAATATCGGCAAACCAATACTTAGTTATAACTTAGGAAAAAAAAGAAATGTAGTTATGGTCATAGAAATGTCTTCATTTCAATTGGAGTATTCAAAGTATGTTAGACCAAATCATGCAGTTTTAATTAATATTTCCAAAGATCATTTGGATTGGCATGGAAGTGTAAAGAACTATATAAATGCCAAACTAAGAATTTTTTCTCTTCAAAACAGAAATCACTTTGCATATCTTCCACAAGATCAGAATATAGTTAGCTTTTTTAAAAAAAATAAATTTCAGTCATCTATTCTTCCCATTAAGAAAAAAACAAAAAAATTCATCAGAACAAATATTAGAAATAGTTATCTAAAATCGAATAGCAATATAGAGAATCTTTCCTTTGTTTATAATTTAAAAAAAAATTTTGG
>CAZUWS010000017.1:0-9242 GCA_964624295.1 uncultured Candidatus Pelagibacter sp.
CTGAGTCATTGATATAAGCATCGTAAATACTTACGTTAGTTTGCATTTGTGTTTGAACGGCCATTACAACATCGCCTTCTCCGATTATTTGATGTTGAACTTTGATGCCAGTTATTTCTTCAAACGCTTTTGTAAGAGTTTTAGACTCATACACGTGGGTAGGTATTCCTTCAGACACTACTTTTAAAGACATTCCTTTGAATGGCTTTGCAGCATTCTGAAACCATTTTAATTCCTTAATTCTTTCTTTTTCAGAAAGAACTGAGAGACTAAACTCACCTTTAGCCCAGTCTTCAATTGCACCTGCAAAAGCAGATGTAATTAATAAAGAAGAAGTAACAGCAACGGCCAATATATTTTTCAAGATTTTAAACATATTTTCCCTCATTATTGTTATTGTTTACTGAAGCTTTTATTAAAGCTGTTCTGAATAAATATGTCAAAGTCTAAAAATAGGAAAAAATATGCAATATAGAAAAAAATATGCAATCTGCAATTGTATTAATTAATTAATTAATTAAAGTCCTTTTGATTGTTACTAGCCATCCTTTAACTAAAGATCTTCTTATTTTATTTTTCATTTTTGGATTAAATTGCTTATCTAAACTCCAATTCTTTGAAATATCTTTTAAAGATTTATAAACTCCAATTTGAAGCCCAGCCATGAAAGCAGCTCCGAGAGCTGTTGTCTCGTGAACTTTAGGCCTTAAAACTTTTACATTAACTATGTCTGCCAAGTATTGTGAAAACCAATTATTCATAACCATACCACCATCAACCTTTACTACTTTTGGCCTCAAACCGTCATGTCTCATAGCTTCAAATAAATCATATGTTTGATAAGCAACTGACTCTATAACTGCTCTTACAATTTCCTTGGGTCCTGTGTCTCTAGTAATTCCACTCAAAACGCCTCTGGCATTTGCGTTCCAGTAAGGAGCCCCTATTCCAGTGAAAGCTGGAACTAAATAAATTCCCGCATTATCTTTTAGAGATTTTACAATCTTTTCGCTGTCTGAAGCTTTGTTTATAAACTTCATTTTATCTCTAAGCCATTGTACTCCAGCACCAGCAATAAAAATTGAACCTTCAAGAGCATAAGTGGTTTTGCCATTTAATCTATAACAGATCGTTGTAAGCAATCTATTTTTTGAATAAATTTTTCTTGATCCAGTGTTTAATAAAATAAATGCTCCAGTTCCGTAAGTACTTTTTAAAGAACCCGGCTCAAAGCAGCATTGTCCTATAGTGGCAGATTGTTGATCTCCAACAACACCTGTTATAGGAATAGGTTTACCCGTAATTGAAGAGTGGGTGCTACCATAATCATCTGCACAATTTTTTACTTCTGGAAGAATATGTTTTTTAATTTTTAATATTTTTAAAATACTATCATCCCATTTATTTGAGGTAATATTGTAAATCATAGTTCTGCTTGCATTAGTGGCATCTGTAGCATGAACTTTTCCTTTGGTAAGTCTCCAGATTAAAAAACTATCTATAGTTCCAAAAAGAAGTCTTTTACTATTCATCAACTTTCTAGCAAGAGGTACGTTGTCCAATATCCATTTAATTTTGGTTCCAGAAAAGTATGAATCAATTAGAAGTCCTGTTTTATTAAAAATTACTGTTTCTTTGTTTTGTTTTCTCAGCTTTTTACAATAATCTTCTGTTCTCCTATCTTGCCAGACAATAGCATTGTAAACAGGTTTGCCAGTTTTTTTATCCCATAGAACTGTAGTTTCTCTTTGATTTGTTATTCCGATTGCCAAAACGTTTCCTCTGAAGTCTCTAACTTTGGCAATAACTTTTTTAAGAGTTTTTTTAGTTGTGTTCCAAATTTCTTCTGGATTATGTTCTACCCAACCACTTTTGGGAAAGTGTTGTGTAAATTCCTGTTGTGATGAATATATGGGTTTTCCTTTTAAATTAAATAGAATTGCTCTGCTCGAAGTTGTTCCTTGATCAATAGATATTATAAATTTTGCCATTAGTTAAAATTATCCCATTTAATATCTAATTTTTTATCTTCAAGGATAGCATTAATCATAGCAATCATTAAAGGAAGTTTTTTATCATCAAAATCTTCTTTTACTCTTTTTCCTATTTCAAAAATTAATTCAGCTCCTTCAACTGTAACATTAGGCATTTTTGTTTTCTTAGCTTCAGAGAAAATAATTCCCTCGCCGATGAATCCGCCCATTTTACTATTTCTTCCACCTGCAGCGCTTACGTATAAATCACCAAGACCAGCAAGCCCCTTTACTGTTTCTTTTTTTCCTTTTAAAAATTCTGAAAAAATTTCCATTTCATAGACAGATTGCTTAACCAAAGCTGCAGAAGTATTTAAATAGAGATTCCCTTTAGGTTTTGTTTTGTTTAATCCTGATGCAGCCCCTATAACCATAGAGAATATATTCTTGATAGCTGCGCAAACTTCAACTCCATTAATATCTGAAGATTCTGATACGTGATAATAATCTGTTGATAGCATCTTGCTTAAAGATTTGGCTGTATCTAAATTTTTATTAGCTATCACAACACCACTGTGAACTCTACTGGCTAATCCAGGAGCCAAACATGGTCCTCCGACAGCAGATAAATTTATATTTTTAATTCCTTTTTCAGATAGTAACCTTTCTAGTTTATCAACCAGGAGTTCATATTTTTTTCCATTTACACTTAAGCCTTTGGTTAACATTAATAGGTTTGGTAATTCTTTATTTTTTGAAACTTTATTTAATTCTTCTGCAATCCAATCAATACCTTTAGAACTAACTCCTATTACGATTAAATCTGGTTTAATTTTGAAAACATCATTAATAGACTCGTGTTTGGAAAATTTAATAGACTTAATTACTTCTAGGTTAAGACCGGGATGAAAACGATTTTTATTTAATTCTTCTATAGCTTTGTTTTCTAAATGAGTCCCAACAATATTAACTTCGTGTTTATTATCACAGCAGGGATAAGCAAATGCTGTTCCCATCGCTCCCGCACCAATTATAACAATTTTTCCCATAATTAATTTTTAAAAAATACCCTCTGAACTAATATTAAAATTGAAACCAGTTCTACTTTAGCTATCACCATAAAGATAATAAGGGAAATTTTTGAAAATGTGAATAAATCGGCAAACCAAACTTTATCCATACCATAAATATTAGAAGAAACAGTGTTTGTGAGCGTTAGAATTGACAGTTTAAATGAATTTTCAAAGTCCAGGTAATCTATTAGTAAAATACTGCTAAGAATAAAAAGACTAAGAAAAAATAAAATAAATACCAAAAATGACATTTTAATATTTTCATTATTAATTTTCTTTTCTGAAAACATAATTTTATTATTTAAAACTACATTAGGTTGTACCAATTTATATATCTCCATAAGGAAGGCTTTGATTAAAATATATATTCTTAAAAGCTTTATTCCAGAAGTTGTTGATAAAACGGAACCGCCAATTAAGGTCAAAATTATAAAATATAATCCAAAGTTTTCAGGAACAGCTTGAATGCTAATTCCTGAATTTCCTACACTGCTAAGTATGTTAATAAATACAGAGACAAAACTTAGATTGTTAGTAAAATAAAAAATCATTGAGAAAATAACTATTGCCGCAATAATATAAAGATCTTCTTTATGTTCTTTAAGATTATCTCTTCCTAAAATAATATTGTAAAAAAGATAGAAGTTTAAAATTGAAATAAGAAAACCAATACATAATGTAACAGATTGAAAGTTGTTCTTTATTATTTCATTCAAAGAATCTGTTGGAAGAAAACCACCTGAAGAAATAACTGTCATCGCTAAACTTAAACTATCAAGAATCCTAATACCTGATATTAAAAAAATAGAAAAAATGAAAACCGTCAAAAGTGAATAAATGAATAAAATTCTTGTGGTAACACTACGAAGATTTGGAGAAAAATTTATTTTTTTTTCAAGGTTATAAGTAAAGTCTACCAATTTAAAATTAACCTGTTTATTTGAAAATATTAAAACAAGAAATATCAAAAAATAAAGTCCTCCAATCCATTGTGAAGAAGATCTCCATAATATCAGTGGTGGATCTAGTTTTTTGACATTATCAAAAATAGTAAATCCAGTTCCAGTTAATCCTGAAATAGATTCAAAATAAGAATCAATAAAAGAAACATAGTAGTCGCTAAAATAAATTGGTATTTGAATAAAAAAAGAAATTAAAAAATAAATTAAAAAAATCAAAAAAATCTGCTCATAAATATTAATAGGTTCTTTTTCTTTTTTTCCAATCTTAAAAAGAGAGAAACCAATTAATAAAGATAAAAATAATGTCAGTGCATAAAATTTTGTGCTGGTTAAATAATCAAAATAAAAAGAATAAAATATATTTAGTAAAGCCATAATACTAATTGGAAAACAGCTTAGTCCTAAAAAATATAAACAGGGCTTTATTTTCATTCTATTATGAAGTTATTCTGAAGAGGTTTTCAACTTCTTTTAATTGATCTCTTTTAGACAAAAGAACAACAATGTCATTTTTTTCAAATACTGAAGTAGACTTAGGTAACATAACTTTGCTTTTTCTAACAATAGCACCTACCCTAACCTCTTCTGGTAAATTAGAATCTTTAATAGATTTATTTACTAGTTCTGATGTCTCTAAAATTTTTGCTTCTAAAAATTCATATTCACCATCTAATAAAGAATAAACTGTGTCTATAGTTCCCATGTGAACGTGTTTCATAATTGTTGAAACAGTAGTCATACGAGGATCAACAAGATCGTCTATTTTAAGAGACTCTTGGAGAAGATTGTAATTATGTTTATTGATTATAGCGATAGTTCTTTTAGATGGAGTATGCTTTTCAGCCATAACGCATGCCATAATATTGTCTTCGTCGTCATTTGTAAGTGCAAAGACAGTTTCTATTTCTTCAATGTTAGCTTCTTTAAGAATTTTTTCATCTAAAGCATCACCACAAATTACAATCGAAGATGAAAGTTCGCTTGCAATTTGTTCTGCTCTGACTTTGTTTTTTTCAATAATTTTAATTCTTAGACCTTCTACTGTTTCTAAAAGTTTTGCCAAATGCAGACCGATGTTTCCTCCGCCAATTATAAGAATTTTTTGTGCAGATTTTTCATCATGCCCGAAAACTGACAGTAATTTATTTATTTGCTCTGTACCAACAACAACATAAACTTTATCTCCTAATTTCATTACATCGTTCTTTTTCATAAAAACAAAAGAATCTTTTCTTACTGCTCCAAAAACATATGCTTTAAATTCAGGAAATTTTTTTGTTAAATCTTTAAGAGGAACGTTTGCTATTGGGCATCCTTTTTCAATATGAATTTCTAATAACTTAACTTTATCTTTTACAAATGGGACGTTGTCTAAAGCTCCTGGAGCTTCTAGTTTTCTATATAAGGACTTTGCTACTTCACGTTCAGGTGAAATGATTACATCAATAGGTATATTTGATTTACTATATAATTTGCTCCATTTTCCTTCTAAAAATTCTTGAGATCTGATTCTTGCAATTTTTTTAGATATATTAAATAAAGAGCTCGCCAACTGACATACAATCATATTTGTTTCGTCGTTTCTGGTAACAGCAATGATCATATCAGCGTCTTTTGCACCTGCGTTCTCTAATACTGAAGGTAGAGTGGCTCTTCCCACTATAGCTTTAACATCCTGTGTGTCGTTAATTTTTTTAATATCTTCAGATGATTGATCAACAACAGTTACAGAGTGACCTTGTGACGAAAGTTGTTTACTTATTGAAAAGCCGACCATGCCGGCACCACAAATTATAATGTTCATGATTAATTAATACCTTTTATTCCTAAAGATTTAAGTTTTCTATGGAGAGCTGATCTTTCCATTCCAATAAATTCAGCTGTTTTAGAAATATTACCCTTATTTTTTCTTAGTTGATTTAAAAGATAATTTTTTTCAAAATTTTCACGAGCCTGTTTTAACGGATAAGACATAGAAATAGTTGGATCACTTATATTTTGTGATGAATTTTTATTTAATATTTCGTGTAACAATCTTGTAATATTAGATTTGTTTTCATTCTGAGATAATATCGAAATTCTTTCAACTAAATTTCTTAATTCCCTAACATTTCCCGGCCAATCATAACTATAGAGCAATTCTTCTTCTACATTGATATTAATTTCAGGTATGCCGTTTATTTCAGCAATTTTTCTTTGAAAGTATTTAATAAGAAGTGGTATATCATCTGGTCTAGCATTAAGCCTTGGTATTTCGATCGGTACAACGTTTAGCCTGTGATATAAATCTTCCCTAAAATTTCCTATTGTAACCTCGCTTTTTAAATCTTTAGAAGTCGAAGATATTATACGTATATTAACATGTACATCTTTGTTTCCATTTATTCTCTTGAACTTTTGATCAATTAATACTCTTAAAATTTTTGCTTGTGTATCCAAAGGTATTTCTGAAACCTCATCTATTAACAAAGTTCCATTAGCAGCTTTCTCTAAAAAACCATATGTAATGCTTCCATCTTTATTTTCTGATCCAAACAATTCGAGTTCATAATTATCTGGTTGTAATAATGCTCCGTTCAATACAATAAAGGGATTATTCGATCGATTAGAATTTTTATGAATTTTTCTTGCTACAAGTTCCTTCCCGGAACCAGTGGGTCCAGAAACTAACACTCTACTATCTGTTGAAGATAATTTATTTATTAATTTTTTTATTTTAATGATCTGATTGCTTTCACCAATGAAATCAAAGGAATGAAACATTTTATTTTCTAGCTGAAGATTTTCTTTTTTTAGATTGATATTTTCTAAAGCTCGACTAATAAAATTCAGCAGTTGTTCTGTAGCAAATGGTTTGGTAATAAATTCGTAGGCTCCTAATTTTAGTGATTCAACGGCCATTTCAACATTTGCATGGCCAGATATCATTATTACAGGAACTAAATCAGTGATCTTTTTTATTTTTTTTAGCAAATCAATTCCATCTTTATCACCTTTGTCCAGCTTAACATCAATAACTGCTATGTCTGGTAATTGTTTATCAATTTCAAATGCTGCCTGATCAAAGTTTGCAGCCTCTCTGACCTTGTAATTTTTATCTTTTAAAATATTTGAAATTAAATTTCTAATATCAAAATTATCGTCTACTACTAATATTTCGTTTTTCATTATATAGAGGGTAAAGAAATTTCTATCTGTGCTCCATTAGGATTTTTCAGGAAATTAATATCTCCGTTATGTTCGTTTATTATCTTACTAACTATTGGTAATCCCAATCCGGTACCATCTTTCTTTGTAGTGTAATAGGGTTTGGTGATATTCTTTATATCATTAAAACCAGAACCATTATCTAGCATTTTGATCACTATATATTCATTATTTTTAACTATTTCTACACTAATTTTACCTTGTAAATTCTTATCTTTTTGTTTTTTTTCCTGAATTGCTTCAATAGAATTTTTTATTAGATTCAAAAATACTCTGTACAATTGCTCATCGTCACCCTTGATTGAATAATTTTCTTTTGAATCGTTTTTTAATTTTAAATTTAAATTTTTATCTGACATTTTATAAAATTGTACCGCTCTATCAGCAACATCTAGAATGTTTATTTTTTTTAATATCGGAGCTGGCATTCTAGCAAAATCTGAAAATTCATTAACCAATTTTTCAATGTCTTTAATTTGTCTGTTTATAGTCTGAAGATAATTTACAAAATTGTCATTTTTGTCTTTCAATTTATTTGCATACTTCTCTCGTAAACCATCAATAGAAAGTTGTATTGGTGTTAAGGGATTTTTTATTTCATGAGCTAATTTTCTAGCTACAGTTTCCCATGCAGAGTATCTTTCGGCATCTAAAAGTTTTTCTTGTTGTTTTTTTAGCCTATCTATCATTTTGTTAAAATTTTTGTTCAAAGTTTTTATTTCTTCATCAGCTTCTATTTCAGGAACACGACTATCTAATTTTCCTTTGCTTATACTTTGGGAGGCAGATATCAAATTTATAATTGGTTTAGTCAATCTTCCTGCAAAGGTAATTGCGAGAACTATTGTTAAAAATAACAATAATGAAACAACTATTATATAAATAATCGCAAATGTAATTTTTATCCCTGTTCTATTATTTTCAACTGTATAATAAAAATTTACAGCTTCTTCAGTTTCGTCTAGATACTGTAGTAACTGAGGTTGGATGTTTTTAGATATATAAAGATAAGTATCTATAAAATTGCTTAATTTAACTATGTATGCCGTTTTATTTTCTTTAGAGCGATCTACTGATACTAAGTTACCCTCAAGAGTTTTATCAAAAATTTCTTCAGATGGAATTATAAATTGATCTTCGGGATTACTTGTATCTGAAAGCAGAATAGTTCCCGAGCTATCTATTAAATAAAGTTCATCAACTTTTCTTAAGTTTTTTTGGGCCCTAACAATATTTGAAAACCTTTTTGGATTTGAAAAAAAAACTTCGGAGTATCTATTTAAATCAAGACTAATTAAGTAAATATCAGTTTCAACCGATTTTTTAGATTCTTCTATGTAATTTTTAGCAACTTGATAGGAGTTGTTTACTGCTGATGTTATTCTTTGATCAAAATATTTTTGTAATCCCACATTGAATAAGATCAATGAAAAAATGGCTATTACTAGCGATGGTATAAATGCAAAAAGTGAAAATTGTACGACATAATTGATACTTGTTTTAGAACCGGTTTTTTTGTTTGTATATTGTGAAAATAATTTAGAGGTTTCCCTAATTAATAAAATTAAAAAAATGACTAACAGAGTTACATCAACTATTAACAGATATTGAAGATTATTTTCGTTTAAAAAAATAAAATTCTGATTTATGAAAGTTATAAAAGTAAATACTCCCAATAAAACGCACAAAAACGAAATGCCAAAAAACCACTTGAAATTTTTGATAGTATTAATCATTTTAATCTCTTAACATTTTACATAAATATGAGGTAAATTAATATAATGAGTTTTTGCTTAATTCTATTGGCAGCAGGTGATAGTAAAAGGTTTAATTCAAAAATACCCAAACCTTTTACTAAGGTTGGTGGGAAAGCCCTGTTGGAGCATTCGTTAATTAAATTTAATAAAGTAAAACAAATAAAAAAAATTGTTGTTGTTATAAATAAAAAACATTCAAGATTTTTGAAGGAAATTAAGTCTAATACTTTTTCAAAAATAATAGGTGGAAAAACAAGGCAAGAATCTACT
>CAZUWS010000018.1:0-9155 GCA_964624295.1 uncultured Candidatus Pelagibacter sp.
ATCAAGGCACAAAATGGGTTTAAAAGTTATTATCTATCTTATTATATTTACAGTTTTGATCTATTTGAGCATGAAAAGATTATGGTCAAGGATTGACTCTAAAAAATAGGACATCTCCATCTTTAACCAAATAATCTTTACCTTCTAATCTCAGCTTTCCATTTTCTTTTGCTTTTTCAAAGCTTCCATATTTTTCAAAATCATCATAAGAAACTGCCTCAGCTCTTATAAATTTTTTTTCAAAATCAGTATGTATAACGCCAGCCGCCTTTTGAGCCACTGTATTTTTTTTTATTGTCCATGCTCTAGATTCTTCTGGTCCGGAAGTAAAAAATGTATTTAGATTAAGCAAATCATAACCAGTTGTTATTAGTTGATTGAGCCCAGTTTTGTCTAAGCCTATATTTTTCATATACATTTCTTTTTCTTCTAATTTTAAATCAGTGATTTGATCTTCTATATCCGCACATATAATTATAAATTTTTCATTTGTAAATTTCTTCTTTAATAGGTCGGTATAACTATTTCCACTCTTCACATTTTCCTCATCAACATTGCAAACTATTATATACGGCTTGATTGAGATTAAACCTGCTTCTTTGAGGATTTTCTTACTATCAAGATCATTATATTCTTTTAAACTTTCACCTTTATTTAGTTTGTTAAGAACATTTTCTAACAAATCTATTTCTTTCTCACTCATCTTTTTTTTCATATTTTTTTGAAGTTTTTTTTCTAAGAGACTTATATCTGATAGTAATATTTCTGTTTTAATTGTTTCAAGATCGTTTAAAGGGTCTATTTTTTTGTTAACATGTTGTATTTTTTCTGAGTCAAAACATCTAACAAGATGAACTATTGCATCAACCTCTCTGACATGTGATAGAAATTTATTTCCCAAACCTTCTCCCTTGGAAGCTCCCTTCACTAGTCCGGCGATATCTACGAATGTGATGTTTGCGTTTATCTTTTTTTTTGACTTTGATAAAGAAGATAAAGCATCTAATCTTTTGTCTGGAACATCAACAATTCCAATGTTTGGATCGATTGTGCAAAAGGGAAAATTAGCGGCCTGCGCGTTTTTTGAAGATGTTAAAGCATTAAACAAAGTTGATTTACCTACATTAGGCAATCCAACTATTCCACACTTAAATCCCATCCAGATTTTGATTTACCTTGCTTGAGAAAGTATCCATTTTTTTTTCAATGAGTGTAGGAATTAATTTAACTATATTGTCAGTTATATCTTTGATCCTTTCTTCTTCGTTTTCATTAAAATCATCCAAAACGTGGTTGTCCACTTTCTTTCCATTTTTTGGATGCCCAATTCCTATCCTAACCCGTGAGTATTCTTTTCCGATTGACTTATCTATCGATTCTATTCCGTGATGACCTGCGCTACTTCCTCCAAACTTAGCTTTTACTTTTCCTAAATCAATATCCAAATCATCGTGAAAGACGAATACATCTTTAGCATCTATCTTAAAATATTCTATTAATTCTCTTATACAGGTTCCTGAATTATTCATAAATGTTAAAGGTTTTATTGCGTAGACTTTTTTATTATCAATATTCCCCGTTGTTAAAAGTCCTTTAAATTTTGGTTTTTGTTTTGAAAGGCTAAATTGTTGGTTGATTGCATCGATAACTTTAAAACCGATATTATGTCTGTTGTTGTCGTAATTTGGACCAGGATTTCCTAAACCTACTAATAAAAGCATATAAATTTATTTTTTTTCTTGTTTTTTTTCTGGAGCAGGTTTGGCAGCAGGTTTTTTATCACCACCTACTTCTTTACCTTTTTCATCTTTCTTAGCAGCAGCTTCACCTTCTTTTGCTGGTGCTGCAGCTTCTCCACCTTCTACGGCTGGAGCAGCCTCACCCTCAACACCTTCTGCAGGAGTTTCTTCAGCTGGTTTTTCTGGCTCTTTAACAATCGTTGGAGCAGCAATAGTTGCAACAACAAAATCCCTATCAGTTATAGTTGGTTTGGCATTTTCTGGAAGTTTTACAGAAGAAATCTTTATACTTGCTCCAATTTCCAGATTGGCTAAATCAACCTCTATATTTTCAGGAATGTTTTCTGCAGAACAATTTAGCTCAACTTTTCTTCGTACAATATTTAATACTCCTCCGCTTTTTAAACCAGGACAATCTTTATTATTTTTAAATATAACAGGAATTTGTAAAATTATTTTCGAACCTTTTGCTACTCTCATAAAATCAATATGCGCTGGTTTATCCGAGATAACATGATAGGAAATATCTCTTGGAATAACTTTCTCAGTTTTTCCATCAATATTTAAATCAATTATTGTAGAAAGAAATGATTCTGAGTTTAGAACCTTATTAAGAAGTTTTTCTTCCACACTTATCTTTATGTTTGGATTGGTACCGCCATATAAAATTGCTGGCACAAACCCTTTGCTTCTCAAAGAATTTAGTTCCCCAGCAGTCTTGGAATCTCTCTTTGTAGCTTTTAAATTATTTATCATTAAAGTGTTGCCTCTTATAACCCAACTTTGAAATAAAACAAGCTCTAATTGAATAAGCTGGATACCGATGTTGAATTCGAAATCCTTTTTATGGCTTCTGCCATTAGCTGAGCAATAGATAAAACTTCTATTTTACTAGCTTTCCTTATTTTTTTTGAATTATCAATACTATCAGTAATTACTAATTTTTTAATTTTTGATTTTTGAAGTTTGCTTATTGCGTCACCACTTAATACTGCATGTGTAACAAAAACATATACATTTTTTGCTCCTTTTTTAACTAAGGCATCAGCGGCATTTACAATTGTTCCTCCACTGTCAATTATGTCATCCACTATTATGCAATCTTTACCTTGAACATCACCAACTATATTCATAACTTTAGATTTTCCAGGTTCTGGTCTTCTCTTATCAATGATCGCCAAGTCAGCTTTTATCTTTGTTGCCAGACCTCTTGTTCTTTCAATTCCACCTGCATCCGGTGAAACACATATAAGATTTTTACTTTTTATGTTTTTTCTGATGTATCTTGCAAATATAGGGGTAGTAAATAAATTATCTACAGGCATGTCAAAGAAGCCTTGTATTTGTCCAGCATGTAAATCTACCGTAACAACTCTGTGCGCGCCCGCATTTGTTATTAAATTAGAAACAAGTTTTGCGGATATAGAAGTTCTAGGAACAACTTTTCTATCTTGTCTTGCGTATCCAAAATATGGAATAACAGCAGTAATATTTTTTGCAGAAGATCTTCTTAAGGCATCAATACACAGAAGAAGCTCCATTAGATTGTCATTTGCTGGTGTTGCTGTAGCCTGTATTACAAAGACACTATTGCCTCTTATATTTTCATTTATTTCAACATAGATCTCACCGTCAGCAAACTTCTTAATGTTTGTATTCACAAGTTTTAGCTTTAGATGCTTTGAGATACTCTTGCTTAATGAGGGATTGCTTGTTCCTGATAAAATTTTCATTAGGACACTCTTCTTATACATCCATTGAATGTTCGTTTCAATTAATTTTGTGAATTAATTTTCTTTATTACTGATATGCATCTTCCGTAGTCATTCTCCCTCAACTTTTTGGCCCTTCTATGGCTAAAGTACTCGTTCTTCGTGGCAAAGCTATCAAGGTTTATATTATCTATTTGAGAGACACCGCAATCTTTGAATTTTTTAATTACAAAACCTCTTAAATCAAAATTAAATGAATTATTTTCATTTTTTAAAAAAAAAGAATCATGATCTTTTGATTTTTTTGTAAATTTTAAATAAAAATCTTTCTTTACCTCATAACTCTTTTGAGAAATACATGGACCTATAGAAACAATTAACTGTTTTACATTTCCCCCTATCTCATTAATTTTTTTTAATGTGTTCTCAATCACCCCGTTAATTGCTCCTTTCCAGCCAGCATGTATGCAACCAACAATTTTTTTATCCTTTTCATAAATTAAGATTGGAGCACAATCTGCAGTTAATACACATAGGGCAAGCTCATTATTTTTGGTTAACACTGCATCGGCCTCAATTCTTTCCAAATTATTTTTATTTTCCACAATTTGAACTTTATTACTGTGCGTTTGATTCATGAGAATTAATTGTTTTTTTTCAATTTTAAAATTTTTTGCAACTACTTCTAAGTTTTTTTGCACATCTTCTTTTTTGTCTTGGCTTCCAACTCCACAATTAAGACTTTTATAAATACCTTTGGAAATCCCATTTTTTCTAGAGAAGAAACAGTGTTCAATATCTTTATTTTTTTTTAAATTATCTGAGTAAAACATTATTTAAATGCCAAGGAGAAATTACATTTTTTATTTCTTGCAAAAATAACCTTAAAGTTTTTTCCCATCATACTTGGATCAATTAGCCTTTGCACTCTCGTATATAAATTTAATCTATCTTTACCATTCATTTTTTTACTAGCTATTTTAACCCTTTCAACAATGCCCATTTTTTGTAAGAATTCACTTTGAGTTATCACATTTTCCACAAACAAGCTTTTGGAATTAAAATATTTTTTATACAAGTCAAAATTAATCAGAGAGGTAATATCTGCATTTCCAATGTTTTTTTTAATGTTATTAAACTTGTGATTCATCACAGACTGAAGTGTATTGATATTTTTTTCTGTCTTATACCCGTAATCTATAAAAAGAGCCCCACCATTTAGTTTTTTTATTTTTTCACAGACAATATTTAATTCTTTAAATCCGTATTCCGGGTACTCTATAACTCCATTTTTTTTTAAAAGTTCATAGTTTTTAAGTTTGTTAACTTCTTTTGTTGATGCTTTTTTAAAAATGAAATCGACCTTGTTTTTTTTTAAGTATGCGTGTTTTTCATAAATGTCATTATTAATTTTTTTAAATTGTTTAATGGGTAAAGCATCTAAGAATTCATTTCCAAAAAATATAACAGGACCCTTTTTAATCTTGTTTAAATTTTTTATCCAAAAAACCCTTTTTGATACTATTCTACCTTTCTGTATCTTTGTTAGTTTTTCACTCTTTTCATAAAGAAATATATTAATAGAATTTAAAATTTCTGGAAAATTTTTAAGAGTCTTCAACAAAACCAAACACAAGTCACCATTTCCCGGTCCTAGCTCAACAAAATTTATATTTTTAGGTTTCTTTAAATTTTCCCAAAAACCCACCAACCATATGGCGATCATTTCACAAAAAAGATTGGATATATTGGGTGCGGTAATATAATCACCTTTAATTCCAAAAGGATTTTTTTTCTGGTAATAACCAAAGTTTTTATCATACAAAACTTTATCTAAATACAAATCAAGAGATATTGATTTAGATCTTTCAAAAATTTTATCTATTTTTTTCATTATGAAGAACTTTTGATAAAAATAAAAAACCGAACAATACCATTGCGATACTTAATATCGAACCTAAAGTGAAATAATTTAAAATATAACCAATGTGACTATCTGGTTCTCTAAATTGTTCACAAATAATTCTAAAAAAACCATAAAAAATTAAAAATAAAGATGAAATTAAACCAGGATAACTTCTTTTAAAGAAAATCAGTACATTTAATATTAAAAACAACAAAACACCCTCTAATAAAGCCTCGTAGATTTGTGATGGATGTCTAGGTGAAGAATCGACATTTGGAAAAATCACTCCCCATGGTTTTTGAGTGGGGGTTCCGTATAATTCTCCATTAACAAAATTTGCTATTCTTCCTAGAAAAATTCCAATAGGTGCTACACAGGAAATAGTATCAAAATATATTTTATAATTCAGATTCTTTTTTACTGAAAAAATATAAGCACTAATTGCTACACCTACGAAACCACCATGAAAGGACATTCCACCTTTCCATATCTTCAATATTTCTAAAATATTATCTAAATAAAAAGAGAGGTCATAGAAGAGTATGTAACCAAGACGACCACCAACAATGATTCCAATAATTAAATATCCTATTAGGTCATCAAATTTTAACAAATAAGTATCGTGATCATCCGGAACAATTTGTTTTTTTAAAATTATTTTTCCGTACCACCATCCGAGTAAGATACCCAAAATGTAAGAAAGAGAGTACCATCGAATTTGAATAATTCCGAAATCAATTAAAACAGGATCAAAATTGTGAACTATCATCTTTGATTTAATTTATCACAATTGAAATTAAATTACTTATAATTTAAAGTAAAAAGATGAACAATCCTGAGAAATTTTTAAAGATGATTTCAAGTTTAATTGAAACTGGGGTTCTAACCTCTCAAGACTTAGCCAAAGGCCTTTTAACCTCAATGAAGTTTAACAGGGAAAAGTTAGCTAACAAATTGGATTTGGTTACTAGGGAGGAATTCATTGTTCTCAAAAAAATAATCGAGAAACAACAAAAAGAGATTAATAATTTAAAGAAAAAAAAATCAAAGAGGTAAAGAAATTTTAACCAACAATCCTTTGAATCTGCTTTCGGACAAAGAAATATTTCCACCGTGGGATTTAATTATATCCTGAGAAATTGAAAGACCTAAACCGACCCCAGCCTTATTAAGTCCTCTACTTTTATCAATTCTGTAAAATGGTTTGAAAACATTTAAATACTCGCTTTTAGGAATACCAGGTCCGTTATCTTCTACTGTAATAACGGCTCTATTAAGAGATTTTTTTATTTCAATCACAATTTTATCTCCATATGCAAGCCCATTTCCAATAATATTTAGAATGCATCTTTTCATTAAATTTTTTCTTCCTTCAAGTATAATTGTTTCTCCTAAGATTAGCTCATATCTACTTTCATCATAGTTTCTAAGTATTTCTTTAAGCATGTCATTAATATTAATTTTTGTTGAGCTTTCCTCTGCTTGGGATTTTGAATATTGCAAATAATCATTTAGCATTTTTTCCATTTCATCTATGTCAGCACTCATTTTATTTGCGAGATCTTTTTTTTCCATCATTGCCAATTGAAGTTTTAATCTTGTAAGTGGAGTTCTAAGGTCGTGACTTATACCAGAGAGCATCTCGGATCTTTGAGCAAGATGCCGATTAATTCTTTTCATCATTCTGTCAAACTCATAAGTAGCTTTTCGGATTTCCAAAGCTCCTGATGGCCTCAAATCTTCAATAATTTCACCTTTTCCAAATCTTTCAGCAGCTTTTGATAATTTGACTAGAGGTCTTGTTTGATTTTTTAAAAAAATTAAAGCTATGAAAATTAAAAGTAATGACGGAACAGTTAACCATAAAACAAATACTCGAACAGATGAAGGCGCTATTTTATCTTTGGGAAAAAAAATTTGAATAACCTCATTTTCTGTCTGGATTCTCAGATCAACTAAATCAATATATGTAACTGTATCAAACCAATAGCTATCATGAAAAACACTTTTCATTTCTCTCCTTAAAGATCTGTCCATCGGACTAAAACGTCTATCAGATTTCGTTTTGGGCAGCTGTTCATCAGTTTTAATATTAATAACAAAATCAAAGTTTTTTTTATAAATATCAGTTAATTTTTTAATATTTTCTTTGCTTTGATCAGACCTGTATACGTCAAACAATGTTTCTATTTCACTAACCAGCGATCTAGTCATACCTTTATTTGCTTTGATCCAAATGCTATCAAAGAAAACTATACTAATTGTTAGCTGTAGAATAATTACTGGGGCAGCTACAATGATTAACGCTCTATAGAATAATCTTTTTGGTAGTATTTTTTTTATAAAATTATTTAATCCATAAAACATAGCCCGAGCCTCTAATTGTTTGTAAAAATTTTGGATTTTTAGGATTCATCTCTATTTTTTTTCTCAGTCTTGTAATCATCACATCAATAGATCTTTCTTTAGATATATTTGAAATTTTTCCAATTTCAGATCTAGAAAATATTCTTCCAGGCGATGAAAGCATTTTCATCAAAACTTTTTTTTCTGATAAATTAATTTTTTTCACTTTTTCTTTTAATTTTATTGTCATTTTATTTAGATTTAGTTCTGCTTCACCTATTTTACTTGATAGCAGTGTATTGGGATCGATATTCATTTTTATTACATTCTTTACTCTAAGTAGTAACTCTTTTGGATCAAAAGGCTTTCCAAGATAATCATCGGCTCCAAGCTCTAAGCCGTGTATTCGATTCTCAACTTCTCCTTTTGCTGTTAATAATATTATTGGTATATTTTTTGATTCTTTTAATTCTTTTGTGAGTTCATAACCGCTTTGACCTGGCATCATCACGTCTAATATTATCAGATTAAAGTTGAAAATTTCAATTTTTGATTTTGCCTTTTCCGCGTTCTCTGCTGAAGATACTATAAAACCTTTTTCAGATAAAAACTGTCTTATCAACGATCTTATTTTATCATCATCGTCAACGACTAGAATATGAAATTTATTTTTTTCCATTAATTATTTTTTTTAAAACTTCTTTAAATCTAATTACAGAATCTGAATCTGAGTCTTTCAAAGCGTTAAAAATACGTTTTTTTTGACTTTCAAAAACTTCTTTATAAAATTTTTTTCCATTTTGATCTAAATATAAAAGCTTTCTTCTCGTATCGCTCTGATCTTTAATTTGTTTTATAATTTTTAAGCGTTTTAAATCTTTTAAAACTCTGTTTAAACTTTGTTTGGTAATTTTCAATTTTAATAGTAGTTCATTTACACTTATTCCTTCATTTCTTTCTACCAAATGTAAAGTTCTATGGTGTGCTGGTCCTAAAGAGTTTTTTTTTAAAATTTCTACTGGATCAGAAAACGTTTCTCTGTAAGCGTATAGAAGCAATTGTATGCAGTCTTTAATCTGCTCATCCTTTAAATAAAGTAAATCTTTCATATTTTGGTCAGATATGTTGACATATTTTATCAAGAAATATACTTTTTTGTTAGAGAAAAATTATTTAATTTAGACTCAATGGAAACAATTCCTTACGACAAGAGATCAGGAAAAATTTGGTTCAACGGAGAATTGGTTGATTGGAAGAATGCCAAAGTTCATCTTTTAAATCACGGATTGCACTATGCCAGCTGTGTTTTTGAAGGAGAGAGAGTTTATGATGGGGAAATATTTAAACTTGAAGAACACACAGAAAGATTATTTCACTCTGCTTCAAGAATGGGATTTAAAATTCCTTATAGCCAAGAAGATATAAACCAATCTTGCAAAGAAATAGTTAAAA
>CAZUWS010000019.1:0-9118 GCA_964624295.1 uncultured Candidatus Pelagibacter sp.
CCAATTTTTCCAAGACCAATTAAACCTAAAATTTTTCCTTTTAATTCAAAACCAATAGTGTTTTGCCAGTACCCCTGAAACATATTGTCTATTTCTTGTTTCATATTTCTCATTAAACCAAGGATCAAGGCCCAGGTAATTTCAGCTGCTGGATTAGAATTAATATCGGTACCACAAACAAAAATTTTTCTTTTTTTTGCTTTTTCTAAGTCAATTGATTTGTTTCTCATCCCGCTGGTCATAATATATTTTAAATTTTTCATGTTTTCTATTAAAGACCCGGTGATTGGAGTCCTCTCTCTCATAATAAATAATGCATCAAATTTCTCTAGCGCAATGGAAGCTTCACTCTCATTAACAAATGGTTGGTTAAAAATTGTAAATTCATATTTATCTTTATACTTTTTAGTATTAATAAATTCCCCAAAAATATTTTGATAATCGTCTAAAACCGCTACTTTAATCATCTAACCAAACCTTGAAGAACTATATGCCGATAAATCTAAATTTGTTTTTTCATTTGCTAGAATACCTGCAACAATTTTCCCGGTTATCGCACCAAGTGTCCAACCCAAGTGATGGTGTCCAAAGGCATAAATAATATTTTTATTATTTTTAGATGGTCCAATTACCGGAAGAAAATCAGGTAGCGTAGGTCTAAATCCTAACCAATCATCCTGATGTTCTTCTAGTTGTGGCAGAAGTTCTTTTGCGCATCTTACAATGTAGTCAATTCTTTTTTTTGATAGAGGATTATTAAGACCGCCAAACTCGACTGTACCAACCGCCCTTAATCCTTGATTCATTGGTGTCATACCAAATCCACGATCCAAGAAAATAACTGGTCTGCTAATTAATTTATCCATTCCTTTAAAGTGAACATGATATCCTCTTTCAGTATCAAGAGGTATTTTTTCTCCCAGTTGATCAGTTAATTTTTTTGAAAAGGCTCCACATGCAATAACAGATTTTTCAAATTTATATTCCTTTTTTTCTGTTCTGATTGAAGTCTCATTATTTGTTGATTGTTTAACAGATTCAACATTTTCATTAATAAACTTTCCTCCTCTTTGAATAAATAATTCAAATATTTTTTTTACAATTCCATAAGGATCCCGTGCATGATATGCGTAGTCATAATACGCACCTCCTGTAAAAACTGGTTTTAAATTTGGTTCTAAATCTAAAATCTCTTTAGTGGATAATATTTTTTGCTTTACTCCTAGATCATTTCTGACTTTAATCTCTAATTCTCTGCTCTTTAAATTTTGATTTGTCCATATATAAATGATTCCTTTCTTTTCTAATAAATTAGTTGCGTCAATTTCTTGAAATACTTCATCGTAAGCGTCCATTGAAAGATTTAAAATTTGATGCATATTTTTAGCTGTATGTATCATTGATTTTTTATTACAATTTTTTAGATATCCTAATATCCAGGGCAGCATTTTTGGAATATAATTCCATTTTAAGGCCAATGGTCCATAAGAACTAAAAAGCATTTTAGGAACATCGTATAGAATATCCGGTCTGTTCAATTGCAATACAGCATAAGGAGAGAAGTGTCCTGCATTACCGTATGAAGCCATGCTTCCCGGATCTTTTGAGTCAAAAATCGTTGTAGAAATATTTTTTTTCAATAACTGAAGACCAATACAAACACCTTGGATACCTGCACCAACTATTCCAACTGATGAGCAACCATTAACGGACATATTAAATAAATCTTAAGCCAATTTTTTATTGATTAACCTGTGGTGAATTGTACTGTTTTTTATTAGTTGCTAGCAACTATTTTAGGACGTCCTTTTTTACTAGCTTTTTCTTTTTCTTTTTCTTTTGCTTCAATCGCTTCTAACTTGAATTCGTCTTGAGCTGCTTCTAAACTTGTACTCTCTGTTTTCTTAATATAACCGTTAATATCTGCTCCTTCTTCTGTTTTTAAAGTTTCACTAAACAGAATGTCTCCTTTTACAACAGCTGTATTTCCAATTATGATTGTTTTTGCTACAACCTTTCCTTCTAAATGACCATAAATTTCAATTTTATCTGTCTCCACTGGACCAACGATCGAACCAGTTTCCTTTATAACTAAGTCATTTGTATAAACAGGACCTTTTATTAAACCCGCAATATCAATCGCACCTGAAGTTCTTAGTGTTCCTTCTAAAGAAAAAGTTTCACTGATTAACGACCTACCGCTATCATTAAGTGGTCTAGGTGCATCAGGTTTTTTATTTCCAAACATAGGTGGGTATAACAACAAATTATCCATGTGATTGCAACCAGAGAATTCGACTATTTTGGGTCATTAGTAACGCTTTTAGGTTGTATCAACCTAGGGCTAGATCTTTATGGATTTTGCAACTCATTACTATACCTAGTCCAAACATTATAGCCATCATTGAAGATCCTCCATAAGACATAATGGGCAAAGGAGCTCCCACGATAGGTATTAAACCCAAAACCATACCCATGTTTACTGCAACATATACAAAAAAGGCAGTCGCAAAACTGTAACAATACAATTTTCCAAAACTACTTCTAACTGTGTGTCCTACGTTTACTATTCTCCAAGTAATCAAAACATAGATTAATAAAATAAATATAGAACCAAAGAAACCAAACTCTTCGGAAAATAATGTAAAAATAAAATCGGTATGTTTTTCTGGTAAATAATCAAGATAACTTTGTGAACCATTTAAAAATCCTTTTCCAAATAAACCACCTGATCCAATAGCTATTTTAGATTGAGTAATCTGATATCCTGCACCAAGAGGATCTCTTGAGGGATCTAAAAAAGTTAAAATTCTAGATTTTTGATAATCTTTAAGAAAAGAAATTGCGACAGGTGCTGAAAATAAAAAAAGTGCTCCAAGATAAGTAAAGAATTTCATTTTTACTCCTGCAAGCCAAACTACAACGGCACCACCAACTGCAATTAAAAATGATGTTCCAAGATCAGGTTGCATAACTACTAATATTACCGGTATTAGTAGCGCTATAAATGGCTGGATCATATATTTTAATCTATTAACGTCTCCAGATGAAATTCTATGGTAATACTTAGCTAAAAATAAAATTAAACCTATCTTCATTAGTTCAGAAGGCTGCAAATTTATAAAATAAAGACCAAGCCATCTCTGTGAACCTGACGATGTCAAACCAAAATATTTAACTAAAATTAATAAAATAAGAATCCCAAGATAAATAAAGATTGCTGAATTGTACCAAAAACTTAAATTGACAAAAGAAACAATAAAAAATAAAAAGAAGAAAATAAAAAATCTTACTATATGGCTTTTTGTATGGTAAGCAAATTGACCTCCATCGGTAGAATACATAGCAAAAAAACTTATAACTCCAATCAGAAATATACAACTGACCAAGATTGGGTCTAGGAAAAATATTTTATCCCTTAAACTTAAATGAGATTGTATAGATCCTGATTTAAACATTATATATTTTCTCCTTCACCATGCATACTTTCTCTTAAAGAATGTCTTTCTAATAATTTTTTTAGTACTTTTTTTGCAATTGGAGCTGCACTACGACTTCCTGATCCTCCGTGTTCAACAACAACACTTATAGAATATTTTGGATCATAATAAGGAGCAAACGCAACAAATAGAGCATGGTCTCTTTGTTCGTATGGTAAGTCTTCATTTTTAATTTCAAGTTCTCTTTGTCTTTCAGTAAATTTTCTAACCTGAGATGTTCCAGTCTTACCAGCAAACATAAAGTTTTTTTCTTTTAATCTTGAACCGTATGATGTTCCGCCGGGTTCGTTAGTTGCTCCAAAGAAAGCATCTTTTACAAAATTTATGTTCTCTTGATTTTTAAATAAAGTTTTGTATTTAAAGTTTTTAAAAATATCACTGATGCTTCCGGTATTATCTGAAAAACTTTTTTTCTCCTCAACAAACCGTTCTAACGAAGAAATATCTTCTTCATCTTCACTTACAATTACTCTTGGTTCTATTTCATAACCTCCGTTGGCTATGTGTGCTGTCATCAAGCAAAGCTGTAGAGGACTTGTTTGCCAGTAACCTTGTCCTATACCGCTATGAAGAGTTTCTCCGAGATACCAAGGTTTACCAATTTTATCACGTTTCCATTTTGTATTTGGAACTACACCGATTCTTTCTTCAAAGAAACCTTTAACCATTGGTTTTCCAAATCCAAATGCTCTAGCAGTTTCAGAAAGTCGATCTATTCCTAATTTTCTTGCAACTTCATAAAAATAGATGTCACAAGATTCTTTTATGGCTTTTCTCATATCAACAACACCATGACCTTTTTTCTTCCAACAATGAAATTTTTCTCCGTAGAAATCTATGCTTCCTGTACACCTTCTAAGCATTTTTGTATTTACAATGTCATTTTCTAAAGCGCTGATTGCTACCAAACCTTTTATGGTTGATCCGGGAGGATATAAGCCGGCTATAGCCTTGTTTACCAAAGGTTTGTCTCTATGATTTATGAGTTCTTTCCAATCCTTAATATTAATTCCATGTACAAATTTATTGGGATCAAAAACGGGTGAGGAAACCATGGTAACAATATCTCCCCTATAGATATCCATCACACAAATCGAGCCAGCTTTTCCCTCCATGAGCTTGGACGAAAGATTTTGTAACTCTAAATCTAAAGTGGTTCTAAAACTTTTTCCTATTTTTCCTTGATCGATCGAAACCTCCTTAATTCGTTTTCCAAAAGCATTTACTTCATATCTTTTGTGCCCAACGTTACCTATAATTTCTGAATCGAGTTTGTTTTCTAGACCTGTTTTTCCAACCCTCATGCCTACTGCCCTCATATCACGTAAGTATTCCTTTTTTTGTAAATCTTTTTTACTAATTTTTGAGACATATCCGATAACATGAGATGAAGATTGTTCGTGATAAATTCTCGCAACAGAAACTATAGGTTCAACACCTTGTAATTCATGCAAAAATAAATTTATTCTAGAGAATTCTGACCAAGTTAAATTATCAGAAACGATGACGGGATCCCATGGTTTTTGAGATTTAATTTTCCTTCGAATTTTAAAAACATCTTTTTCTGATAAATTCAAAATATTTTTTAATCTAAAAAGTAAGGCGGTAATATTTTCTGAATTTTCTGGTATAAGGTGAAGTTGATAAACTTGTTTGTTAGACGCTATTTCGTTTCCAAAATAATCTTTAATAACGCCTCTAGGTGGAGCAAATTTCCATTCACGAAATCTATTTTTGTCAGATAAAGTTTTGTATTTTTTGCTTTCATTAATTTGAAGGGAAATTAATCTTCCTACAACACCAAAAACTACAACAGCCTTTGCAGCAGAAAGAATGAACATTCTTCTTCCAATCAGTCTTACCTTACTTCCACCGCCTGAATCTCCAATCATGTTTTCCT
Source organism: uncultured Candidatus Pelagibacter sp. (assembly GCA_964624295.1). Classification (GTDB taxonomy): domain Bacteria; phylum Pseudomonadota; class Alphaproteobacteria; order Pelagibacterales; family Pelagibacteraceae; genus Anoxypelagibacter. The sequence goes on from CAZUWS010000019.1 coordinate 5,401, forward strand.
CGCGAAAATAAATCTCTTATAAAGTTCAAAGATTCCCCAAAAAATAGGATACATCAAAAAGGTAAAAAATGAATTGTAGAATAAAGATACATATGTGATTTCCACATTGGCAAATCTATTCATTAAAAAAAAATATATGGAATTTCCGATTATTATAGCAATAACAAAAGTAAACCAATCGGTAAAAAGCGAAGTTCGAACTGTGGCATTCCTCACATATGCTGCAACAAGTGATACAAACAAATAAGATAATGCGCTAGTTCCTAGTGGTAGGCTTAAAACCACATCATTCATAAATCCACATAAAAATATAAAACCATAGCCCAAAATATCTGGATCTCTTAAAATCCAGTAATAAATTATTATAAATTGTAAATTAAAGGAAAAGATGCTCCAATAATAAAACTGAGTATGAAACTCAGAAATACAAACATAAATAAGCAATATTAGAGGACCAAGTCTAAGGAGTACTTCTCTAAATCCTTTTAAAATTATAGCCATTTTATCTTGCTCCTACGTCTGCTTGCTGCTCTAATGCAATGCTCACAAATTTGATTTGGTCAGGATCAGATAAAAGTTTTACCAATATCTCATCTTCATTTAAAATTGCTTTACCCACAGGAATCCCAGGAAAAAGCACCCCATCTTTTCCTGATGTAAAAACTAAGTTTTCTTTATCGCTAAGTTGAAAATTCTCAGGCAGATATTGTAGACTAGGATTTTTTTTACCCACGCCTGCAAGAATTGCTTGAGAACCTTTAGGAGAAACTACCACAGGAATCCTGCTATTTAGATCGTTTAAAAGTAAAATCCTGGATGAAATAAAATTAACCTCAACAATTCTTCCGGCTAAATTTCCCTTACTTAAAACCGGCATGCCTAGTTTGATCCCTGAATTAGTTCCTTTGTTTATAATAACTGAATTTAAATAAGGACTATTTTTGTCGAGAATCACTTTTGCATTTACTGCTTTATAAGGAGATTCTTTCTCTAATTGTAAGATATTTTGTAATTTATTATTTTCTGTTCTCAGATATAAAGTTTCAAAATTCTTATTTTTTAGTTCTTCAATTTCATATTTTAATTTTTCATTCTCTTTGTAAACAAATATATGTTTGACGAAAAAGTCTTTTGTTGCTCCAGAAAACTTTATTGGTGAAGAAGAAATTGCGGAGATTCTATAGATGCCATCATTGATAAAACTTCTTAATGTTTCTATCGGTTTTAATTTTGCGTTGTCTAAGGCAAAAATGAATATAGAAACAAGAATTAATACGAACAGGGAAAATTTTTGTTTCGCTCCTCTTTGTAAAAGAGCCGAACGAATGGCTATACTAAAATCATCTCGGCTTGTAGACATTGTTTTACTGCAATAACTTTAATACTCCGAAAGCATTGTAGAAAACAGCTCTTCTTGCTCCAACGCTTTTCCAGTTCCTACAGCAACACAAGAGAGAGGGTCGTCTGCGATCTGAACGGGTAATCCTGTTTCTTTTGAAATTAATTTATCAATATTTTTTAGTAAAGCTCCACCACCCGTTAAAATAAGACCCATATCAACCAAGTCGGCTGATAATTCTGGGGGTGTGTTCTCCAGCGCGGTCTTAATACCATTCATCATAATATCTAAAGTAGGTTTTAGTGCCGCTGCAGTATCTTCCTCTTTAAGATTTATTTCTCTTGGAGTTCCAGATCTTATGTCTCTCCCCTTCATTACATACGTGTTTCCAGAAGTTGCTATTGCTGTTCCGATCTCTTTTTTGATCTTTTCTGCACTAGCCTCACCAATTAGAAGATTAAACTTTGATCTCATGTAAGTGATAATAGCTTGATCCATTGCATCTCCTGCTACTCTTAAAGATCTAGAATAAACAACACCGCCTAGAGACATAACTGCTATCTCTGTAGTACCACCACCTATATCAACAACCATAGACCCGGTTGCTTCAGATATTGGCAAACCAGCTCCTATAGCTGCTGCTATTGGTTCTTCAATTAGTTGAACTTTTCTCGCTCCTGCTGCTAAAGCAGAGTCTTGAATAGCTTTTCTTTCCACCGGGGTTGATCCAGTTGGAACACAAACTAATATTCTTGGATTCGCAAAAGCATTTTTTTTATGAACTTTTCTAATAAAGTGCTTTATCATTTCCTCAGTAACTACAAAGTCTGCTATAACTCCATCTTTTAAAGGTCTTACAGCTGAAATGTTTCCGGGTGTTCTCCCAAGCATTGTTTTAGCCTCATCACCAACCGCTAAAACTGATTTTTTTCCTTTTTCCTCAATTATTGCAACTACCGAAGGTTCGTTCAACACTACACCTTTTCCTTTAACTACTACCAATGTATTTGCTGTTCCTAAATCTATGGCCATATCTTGGGACCACATCTTTGATAATTTACTTATTCCAAACATTTTATATACCTTTCAGTTTTTGCTCGCCCCGACTTGAAGAAGAACTTGAAGAAGGAGGAGCGGTTTTTTTTCTTTTAATAATCATCTTATTTAAAGCATTTAAATAAGCATTTGCGGAAGCTACCAAAGTATCAGTGTCAGCAGCTTGTCCAACAGTCGTTTTACCCATTTCTTCAATTCGAACACTAACAGTGGCCTGTGCGTCAGTTCCTTCTGTTACAGCATGAACTTGGTATAATTGAAGATTCACATCGTGAGGATATAATTTTTTTATACATTTAAAAATAGCATCTACTGGACCATCACCGGTCTCAGAAGATTTTTTAATTTCTCCATAAACTTCTAAAGTCATATCTGCTTTTTGTGGTTCTCCAGTTCCAGCAAATACTCTGAGAGATTTTAGAATAATAACATTATCTTCTTTAATTAAACTATCATCTACTAGAGCAGCAATATCTTCATCGTAAACATGTTTTTTTTTATCAGCAAGAACTTTAAATTTACCAAAGGCAATTTGAATTATATCGTCAGTAACGCCCATGTAACCGAGGTCGTTTAATTTTTCTTTGAAAGCATGTCTGCCAGAATGTTTTCCCATGACTAATGAACTTTGTTTTACGCCAACACTTTCTGGTGTCATTATTTCATATGTGTTCCTATGCTTTAACATTCCATCTTGGTGGATTCCGGCTTCATGTGCAAAAGCGTTCTTTCCTACTATCGCCTTGTTAAATTGAACTGGATATGTTGCGCTTGATACAAGTTTAGAAGCTTTACTTAATAATTTTGTATTAATATTGGTGTGAAACGGCATTAAATCATTTCTAGTTTTCATTGCCATTACTATTTCTTCAAGTGCAGCATTACCTGCTCTCTCTCCTATTCCATTTATAGTACATTCCACTTGTCTTGCTCCCGCAATAACTCCAGCCAAAGAATTTGCAACTGCAAGACCTAAATCATTATGACAATGGGTTGATAAAATTGCTTTATCTATATTTGGCACATTATTTATCAAATGTTTAATAATTTTTGTAAATTCGGAAGGAACGGAATAGCCAACTGTATCCGGTATGTTAATTGTTTTTGCTCCACATTTTATTGCTAACTCAACTGTTCTGCACATAAAATCAATATCAGTCCTAGTGCCATCTTCACAAGACCACTCTACATCATCAGTAAATTTTCTTGCATAAGTTACATGTTCCTTAATAGCTTCCAAAACTTCTTCGGAACTTTTATTCAATTTATGTTTCATATGTAGTGGACTAGTTGAAATAAATGTATGAATTCTAAATCGCTCTG
>CAZUWS010000020.1:0-8782 GCA_964624295.1 uncultured Candidatus Pelagibacter sp.
TCCATCAAAATAAAAATTTCCTTTTTTAACATTAACTATTGCAGTGGCTGACTTTAGAGGAACAACATTGATCAATCTATCAATTAAAAGCATTGGTTCTCTGTGTGGAAGAAGTTTTTGAATTTCTTCTTTGTTTATACTTTTAGCCATTATTTTTTTCCTTTTTTAAAAATTCCTTTAATTGAACAGCGGGATAACCCATTACTGTAGTATTATCTGGTATATCCTTAACAACACCACTTCCACCACCTATTCTTACATTGTTTCCAATTTTTAAGTGTCCAGAAACTCCAGCTTGACCACCAATCGAAACATTATCACCAATCGTTGAACTCCCAGCAAAACCTACTTGTCCTGCAATCATACAATTTTTTCCAACCCTTACGTTGTGTGCCATGTGAACCTGATTATCTAAAAAAGTATTTTCTCCTATAATCGTATCTCCTATAGAGCCCCTGTCTAACGTACAATTTGCTCCTATCTCAACATTGTTTTTTAGAACCACTCTTCCAATATGAGGAAATCTAAAATTTTTATCTTTTAAAGGTATAAAGCCAAAACCTTTAACACCTACTTTAGAACCATCCTGTATCACAACATTGTTTCCCATTATTGTATTTTTAATTGTAACGTTTGAGCCTATAAGACAATTACTTCCAATTTTTACATCATGCTCAATAACAGTATTACTACCTATTGACGTTTTAGATCCTATTTTAACCTTTTTTCCAATGAAAATATTTTTACCAAATGTGACAGATGGAAATTTAGAGGAAACTTTCTTTGATTCTACAACAGATTTGTCGGGATAATCTAAATCTGCATTTGGATAAAACTTTTTTGATATTTGTGCAGTTGAAAACAAAACATTTTTTACAAAAATTTTAATACAATTTTTTGGTAAAAATTGCTCTAAGTTTTTTTTTGTAACACATGCAGCTGCTTTGGTTTTTAAAGCATAATTTTTATAATTAATTGAGTTTAAAAATGTTAAATCCTTAGCTGTTGCTTTATCAAGAGTTTTAATATCTGATATTTTAATTTTTTTTAAATCTTTAGGTGAATCTATAGACAATTCGGTTAAATAAAATGGACCTTTGGGTTCGAAAAAAATTGTATCAGACATTAAAAGTTAATTTAATTTAATTTAATAGATTTTAATTCTTTATCTAACAAACCAATAATCGTTTTTGTAAGATCTTTCTTTGAATTTGCAAGAATAACATTTTTTTCATTAATTATCATCATTACGTTATTATCGCTCATATATTTTTGTAAAATCGGATTTAAGGCTTTTAATAATTGATTTCTTGCATTATTTTTTTTTTTAACAAAATCATTAGATGCATTTCTTCTTCTTTGTTGAAAATCTATATTTTTTTTTCTAAGTTCACTAACCTTTTTCTTATATTCTTCAGGTGAGAGTGATTTTTTTTGGGAAATAAGTTCTGTTTCTTGTTTTTTTAAAGAGTTTGATTCATCTTTAAATTTTTTGTTTTGTGATTCAAAATTTTTTTTAAGTTTTTCTTGTGCACCACTACCGGCTTTACTTTTATTAAGAACAGTTTGCATATTTACAAAGTATATTTCTTCTGCTGAAGAAGTATTTAAGAATCCTAAAATGCAAAATAATAATACTGTTAATTTTAAATATTTCATATTTTTTTAAAACGAAGTTCCTATTTGAAATTTGAATGACTGAGTTTGATCACTCTCTGCCTTTGATAACGCTTGTGCTAGCACAAAATTTACTGGTCCTATAGGTGTCCACATCTGTGTAGTAAGTCCAACTGATGATCTTAATTTACTAGAACTTCCTGCACTACTATCATAGTCGATTGACCAAAGGTTTCCAAAATCAGCAAATGCAGCTACATCTGTATTTGTACCTTCTGGAAGTAAATTTGGTAACTGTGCCTCGAAATTTAGCGCTGTAACATAATTTCCACCTACATAGTCTCCTTGATCTACTGGCCCTACTTTTGAAGAATCAAAACCTCTTAGTCTTTTTGCTGGCATACGTAATCTCTTACTTAATCTTACGTCTTCATCCAAAGCGGTAATAGTAGCTCCATAAAATTTTACTGCTCCAATAACATTGTCAGTAAACCCATGATACTGTGAATAGCTTATTCGGTTAAAAAGAGCAGCTTGATCAGCAAAAATTGGTAACCCTTGTTGAAAAGAAATTATATTCCCGCTTGTAGGCATAAAAGATCTGTCTCGTTTATCCCTATCAATTCCGTAAGTAAAAAGAAGTTCTGTAAAATCACCAGCTTGTTTTTTTAAATTAGCAGATGCTGAACTATCTACTTTTAAATCGTCAAAGGATAAATCCAATCCAGGAGTAAAATAAACATCTTCGTATTGCTCAAACCTAGTACCTAAATTGAAGTTAGTTACTGTATTTTCGTATCCTGAGTCTGTATTATCGGTTTGTGTTGTTGACAATCCACCGTAGACTAGGTTTCCAGTATAATTAAAGTTTGGATTTGATATAGAAACTCCTCCTTTTACTGATTCCTCAGTTAAATTCATCGTGGCATCTACTGCCAACCCTTTACCCAAATAGTTATTCTCTTTTATTGCAAAAGAAAGAGATGTTCCTTCTGTACCCACACCTGCTCCAGCCATAATTTCACCTGTTGGTTTTTCCTCCACTCTAATCTCCATAACTTTTAGATCTTTTGCTGAACCATCTATGATTTTTTCTTCAACTTTTTTAAAAATATTTCTTGATTTAATTTTAGAGATAGATTTATTTAATTTAACCTTACTGTAAGGATCCCCTTCATCTAAAAGAAGTTCAGATCTAATTACTGAATCACTAGTAATAGTATTTCCAAAAATATTTACTCTTTCAATTTGAACTTTAGGACCTTCAAAAATTTTAAATACAACATCAATTCCATCATCATCAACTGTTTCAAAAACTGAGTGCTGTACAAATTGAAGTTCATTATCATCAACTATATCATCTATTTTTTTTAAGATTTTTTGTACTTTGAATGGAGAATAAAAATCGCCAGCAAATTTATTAAATTCATCTCCCAACCTTTGGAAGATTGATTTATCAAAAACTGGATCTATATCTGTAGATAATTTTTTAATTCTAAATCTTTCACCTGCATTGATACTATAAGTAAGTTCAATTTCTGTCTCACCCTTGCTTTCAGCGCTACTCGATACTACTTCTACGTTATAATACCCTCTGCTCAAATAATAGTTTTTTAATAATCTCTTATCTAGCTCTATTCTCTCTGTATTCAAATAGACATTTTTTGATATTATTTTCCAGAATCTGTGTTCTTCTGAGGCTATAACGTCTCTTAACCTTTTATATTTAATTTTTTTATCACCAATAAAATTTATTTTTGAAATTTTGTATTTTTCACCTTTATTAACTGAAAAGATTAAATTTAATCTCTTCTCATCTGTTCCGATTGGTTGGCTTCTAGCCTCAACCTCTGCAGCGTAATAGCCCAAAGATTTATAAAAAGATCTAACTATTTCTATGTCGTTTTTTATATCGCTTTCAACGTAAGAACTTTTTTCCTTTAAAGATATAATTTCTAAAATTGCTTTTTTAAATTTTTTAGCTTTTTCACCATCTATAATAATTGTATTAATAATCGGATTCTCTTCTACTAGAATTTTAAGAGTGTTATTTGAAAAGTTTGTTGAGATTTTTGAAAAGAATTTTGTATTATAAAGTCTTTTTATGATTCTATTAATATCATCATTAGAATAATCTTTGTTTAGCTCTATTTCTCCGTATACCTTAATTGTTTCTGTGGATATTCTGGAGTTCCCTTGAATTTCAACTTTCTTTAGAATCTCTGCATTTAAACTAGTAACAAAAAAGGATGCAAAAAAACAAAGGCTATATAAAAAATTTTTCATTTATTTATCTTCTCAATAATTTCTAGTGTTTTTCTCCTTGCCCATTTATCAATTTTATAAATATCTTCAATATCTGGTAGCCTTTTTATAGCATATTTTTTATAATCTTTATCCCTCAAAACTGCTTTAAGATAAATATATATTGATTTAAAAGATATTTTGCCATCGATAAATTTGCTGACTAACACCTCATTACAAGCGTTTAGTATAATAGGGGCAGAATCTTTATTAGAAAACTTTTCTATAAGTGTAACAATTGGAAATCTTTTTTTATCAACTGTTTTGAATTTTAAATTTTCAAAACTTCTTAATATATTTTTTTTGGTTTTAATTAACTTACCAGCATCAAAATCATTCTCATATATTGCGTTAGCAATTGGAATCCTCATATCTGTTTCGTGATAAAGGAATCTTGTTTGACCATTTTTGAAAAAAACAATAGCATGAATTAAGGATTGAGGATGAATAACTATTTTATATTTTTTAGGATTGAAGGGAAATAATCTATATGCTTCGATCAATTCTAAAACTTTGTTCATTAAATTAGATGAATCTATAGAAATTTTCTTTCCCATTTTCCACTTTGGATGTTTTGCTGCATCATTAGCTTTAATACTTTTAAAAGATTGAAGAGATTTATTAAGAAATGGTCCACCAGAAGCAGTTATATAAATTTTTTCTATATCCTTATCTTTAAAATTTTTTGTTAATTGATTTATAGAAAAATGTTCAGAATCAATTGGAATAATTTCGCTTTTTTTATTTTTAGAAAGATTTTTAATAATATGCCAGCCACAAATAATTGTCTCTTTATTGGCAAGTAAAATCTTATGACTATGACTAACAAATTTTACAGTGGGTTCAAATCCTGCAATGCCTACTATCGCAGAAATTGTAATATCAAACTTTATTTTTTTTAAATTAATTTCAGAGAATTTATTGTAAATTTTTACTTTATTTTTTTTATACTTCTTTTTAATCTTTTCACAAACAATCCTATCGGTAATAATAAAATATTTTGGCTTATATATTTTTATCTGTTTGTTTATAAGTGAATAATTAGAGTTGGCAGATAAAAGAACAATTTTAAATTTTTTTAAATCTTTTTTAAATATGTTTAAAGATGCTGTCCCAATTGATCCTGTAGATCCTAAAATTGCAATTTTTTTTGTCATGGAAATAGTTTTAAACTATAAGAAATATATGCAACAATAACTACGAATATTAAACCGTCTATTCGGTCAAAGATTCCACCATGTCCTGGTAAAAATTTTCCTGTATCTTTAATTTTTTCTAATCTCTTTAAATAAGATATTACAAGATCTCCTATCTGAGCAGTTAAAGAGAAAATTATAGCCAAAATAAAATATCTAGGTTTTTGGAAAGTTTCAGAATCTAAGCCGGATACAAATTCAATAATAAATCCCAATAAAAAAACAGAACACAAAGAAAAAATAAATGAACCCAAAACTCCTGATATGGTTTTTTTGGGACTAATTTTAGTTAATCTTTTCCATTTAAAAAGTTTACCAAATACATATCCTCCAACATCCGAAGCGATGGTTAAAACAATTACCCAGATCAATAAAATAAATGATGAGGCTGTGTCGTTTCTTAAGTGAAGAATTGAAAGTAGAGATAGTACAAGAGCTACATCTAAAAATATTATTGATAGTTTTCTTTTAAATACAGAGAATGCTTCATAATTTGCTAAAATTAAAACTGCATACAAAAAAGAAACAGTATAATTTCCTCCCATGATGATGAAAAAAATACATAAAGGAAAAATAATAACGGATGTTAGTATTCTTTTGTGTAAATTGCTCATATATTTCCAAAATTTCTCTTAACTTTTCTAAAATCTTTTATAATCTTTCGAAAATCTGCAACTTTAAAATCAGGCCATAATTTCCTGATAAAGTAAAGTTCAGAATAAGCCAGCTGCCACAGCAAAAAGTTGCTTAATCTTTTTTCACCACCTGTTCTTATTAAAAAATCTGGGTCGGGCATACCCTTCGTATACAAATTTTTTTCAAAATCTTTGAATGAAGCTTTGATTTTTTTTCTTTTTAACTGTTTGTATGCGTTTAAAATTTCGTATTTTGATCCATAATTAATAGCCAAATTAACTATAATTTTTTTACAATTTTTTGTTATGGACATGCTTTTTATCAAACATTTTTTTATTTTTTTTGGGAGAGGATTTAGATTTCCAAGAATATTTATTTTTACTCCGTTTTTAACGAGATTGTTGATCTCTTTGTTAAAATAATCTTCTATCAATTTAAAAAGGAAAGAGATTTCTTTTCTAGGTCTTTTCCAATTTTCTGTTGAGAATGTATAAAAAGTTAATATTGGAATTTTTATCTTAATTGATTCTTTTACAAGATTTTCAATTATATCGATGCCTTTTAAATGACCAAAATTTCTTGATTTTCCTCTTTTTTTTCCCCATCTACCATTACCGTCCATAATAATGGCAATATGGTTAATTTTGTTCATAAGGTAAGAATTTCTTTTTCTTTCTCTGATAATATTTTTTCTATTAGAGAAATATTATCATCTGTACTTTTTTGAACTTCACTTTCATAATTTTTACTTTCGTCTTCGCTAATTTTTTTTTCTTTAAGAAGTTTTTTTATATTATCATTACACTCCCTTCTTATATTTCTAATAGAGACTTTTGCTTTTTCACCTAAATTTTTTAAAACTTTAGTTAATTCTTTTCTTCTTTCTTCTGTTAACTGAGGTATATGAATTCTTACTATTTGTCCGTCAACTTGGGGATTAACTCCAAGATTTGATTTTTGTATTTCAGAATCTACTAATTTAACATTATTTTTATCCCAAACCTGAATAGATATAGTTCTAGGTTCTGGTACAGTAACTGTAGCAAGTTGGTTTATTGGCATTTTCTGTCCGTAGACATCTATTCTAATCAAATCAAGCATGGCTGGATTAGCTCTGCCAGTTCTTAAAGTACTCAAGTCTTTTTTAAATGAATCAATTGTTTTTTTCATTTTTTGAGTAGCTTCATTTTTGTCAAAGTTATTCATATCTAATCAATCCCCTCTCCAACTTTGAATCTAACAAAATCTAAAACTTTAATTTCTTCCCCGGCTGAATGCTGTTTGATAACCTGATTTACTTTCATTTTTGTATCCATTATCCAAATTTGATTTAATAATGTATTATCTGAAACAAATTTATTAATTTTTCCATTTGCAATTTTTTCAATCATATCTTCTTTCTTTCCGCTATTTTTCAACTCTTCCTTAATAATTTCAAGCTCTTTATCCAAAATTTCCTTTTTTATACCATTTTCATCAATAGCAATTGGTGCTTGTGCTGCCACATGCATAGCTAATTTATTTCCTATTTCAGTTAAATCTTTTTTATTGCTTTTGCTTAATTGTACTATTGATATCACCTTACCAATATTTTTTTCTACTGAATTATGAACGTAAGCAAAATTTAATCCTTTGTTATCAAAATATTTGCTTCTCCTAATAGTAATTTTTTCTCCAATTTTAGATATTAGAGAGATCAAATTTTCATCTACTGTTTTTCCGTTTTTCATCTTGCTTGATTTTAATGAATCTAGATTTGATTTATTTTGAAAATTTATTTCAGAGATTTCTTTACAAAACAAAATGAAATCTTTATTTCTTGCAACAAAATCAGTTTCACTATTAATTTCAATAGCAGAAATCGTGTCATTTTTTTCACATATTAAAGCTAAACCATCGGCAGCTACTCTCCCCATTTTTTTAGAAGCTTTGGCAATACCTTTTTTTCTTAAATACTCTATAGATTTTTCTATATCTCCATTGTTTTCATCGATAGCTAATTTACAATCCTTAAAACCAACACCAGTGATTTCCCTAAGTTTTTTTATATTTTCTAGAGTTTCTTTGTTAGACATAGCAAAAATTTCGATGAGTTAATTAATTTTTGACTTCTTTCTTAGGCTCTTCCTTGTTTTTATTTTTTTGTTTTTTTTCTTTTTCGGAATTCTTATTTATATTTTTTTGTTTTATCCCATTCTCTTGAACATCTTTTTTTGCAATATATTTTTTTGCATCAATAATAGTTTCTTTTAAAAGTTCACAATATAAATTTATTGATCTTCTAGCATCATCATTTCCTGGAATTGGAAAATTAATTCCAGTTGGATCTGAATTTGAATCCAAAATTGCGGCTATAGGAATGTTTAGTTTAATTGCTTCCTTTACAGCAATTGATTCAACATTTGTATCAATAATAAACAGCATGCTTGGAACTGTTTTCATTTCAGATATTCCTCCTAATGATCTTTTTAACTTGTCTCTTTCTCCGCTAAGTTTAAGAATTTCTTTCTTTGTGAATCCTATATCCTCCTCTTGTGATAAATCTTTTTCTAGCTTTTTTAATCTTTTAATAGAATTCTGTATTGTTTTCCAATTAGTTAACATTCCACCCAACCATCTATGATTTACATAAAATTGATTGGTTTCACTTGCTAATTTCAAAACACTTTCTGCAGCTTGTTTTTTAGTAGAAACAATTAAGATTTTTCCTCCGCTTGAAATACATTTGTGAACTTGCTGCATAGCATCTTTTAATAAAATTACAGTTTTTGTTAAATCAATAATATGAATAGAATTCTTTTCACCAAAAATAAATTTCTTCATTTTTGGATTCCATCTTAAAGTTTTATGTCCTAGATGAACGCCTGCTTCGAGTAATTGTTTTATAGATACGTTTGGTATATTCATAATTTTTCCGGTTAAACCACCACAGCTTTCCTTTCGGACCGGTGGGCTTTCACCCTAATGCTGTGTGCGAAATTAGGTAGTACTTATAATTTATTAGAAAAAAAATCAAGTTATTAAAAACT
>CAZUWS010000021.1:0-8261 GCA_964624295.1 uncultured Candidatus Pelagibacter sp.
TTGATCCTAAGTTAGAACATTCTAAGCTTGATTTTCCAGTAGTTATAACATCTTCGACTATCAAAATTTTCTGTCCTTGCTTTATCTGAAATCCTCTTCTCAGTTGAAAATTTTCATTAATTCTTTCAGCAAATATTGTCTCCAAACCTAAAATTCTCCCAATTTCATAGCCAATTACAATCCCTCCAATAGCAGGTGATAATATTAAATCTATATTTTTAAATTTTTCTTTAATTTTTTCTGCAAGAGATAAACATAATTCTTTTGCTTTTTTAGGTTTGCTTAAAAGTTTTGCACATTGAATATACTTTTCACTACGAAGTCCCGAGGAAAGAATAAAGTGCCCTTCTAATAAAGCATCAGTTTCTTTTAAAATTTTTAAGGACTCTTTGTATGAAAGCATACTTTTTCTTTTTATGACGAATTACTTTAAATTTTAAATCTTCTTGCTTAAGTTGACTTATCAAGTTTGTGAAGTTTTTTAAATCTTTAATTTGTAGATCAAACAAAAATTGTAAGTAATCTTTACTTCTCTTGGTCAATTCTATGTTGATTATATTGGCATCGTTAATACCAATCAATGTACTTACCTTACCCAAAATTCCTGGTTTATGTGGAAGGTCAATGGATAATGTTGAGGTATATTCTTTTATCTGAGATTCACTTTCTAGCAGCTTCCCTTGCCAATGTTTTCGAATTGAAGCCCTAGCCTTGCCAGTTTTACTCGATGATAACCAGTGTAAAGAAGGAGAAATTTTTTTAGAAGTTGTAATTTTTATCATGTCTCCATTTTTGAGTTTGGATTGAAGAGGAGAAGATCTTCCATTAATTTCGCAACCGATTGCTGTATCGCCTATTTTTGTATGTACAGCATAAGCAAAATCGATAGGGGTAGCGTCCCTAGGCAACTTTATGACAGCTCCTTTTGGTGTAAAACAAAAAACGTTATCTTGAAACATTTGAAGTTTTGTAAATTCAAAATAATGTTCAGGACTTCCTCCGGTTTCCATGATTTCAACAAGATCTCGTAACCAATCATATTCTTTCCATGATAGCTCAGAAAATTTTTCTGAAGATTTGTATTTCCAATGAGAAGCTATTCCTCTTTCAGCAAATTCATGCATGGGCTTTGTACGTATTTGAATTTCTATTCTTTTTTTCATTGGTCCTATGACTGAAGTGTGAATAGACTTATATTGATTTATTTTTGGCGTTGATATGTAATCTTTAAATTTTCCAGGTATTGCAGAATACTGATTATGAAATAATCCCAATGTTATATAACAATCATTAATATTTTTTACTATTACTCTAAACCCAACAATATCTGTTAGTTGTTCTAACGAGATTCTTTTACTTTGCATCTTACGCCAAATAGAAAAAGGAGTTTTTTCTCTACCTGTTATTTGGGCTTCTATTTTGTTTGATTTTAGTAATTGTTTAAGTTCATCAGAGACATTTTTAATAATATCTTCTCTCTTGTTTTTTATAAAAGATAATCTGTTTAGGATTAAATTTCTGGCATCAGAATTTAAAATTGAGAAAGATAAATCTTCTAATTCATCTCTTATTCTATTCATTCCCATTCGATCAGCTAAAGGAGCATAAATTTCCATTGTTTCTGTAGCTTTTCTAATTTTTTTATTTTCATCTTTAAGATAATGAATCGTTCTCATGTTGTGCAATCTGTCAGCCAATTTTACTAAAAGAACTCTTATATCTTTAGAGGTAGCAAGTATTAGTTTTCTAAAATTTTCTGCCTTAGAATTTTCAACAGCTTTTTCTTCTAAAGCTGATATTTTTGTAACGCCATCAACTAAGTCCGCGACCTCTTTTCCAAATTCTTTTTTTACAGTGTCATAAGTGGCTTTTGTATCCTCTACGGTATCATGAAGAAGACCGGTTGTAATAGTGGCACTATCTAATTTAAGTTCAGTAAGTATATTTGCTACAGCAATTGGATGACTGATGTATGGAATTCCTTCATCTCTTTTTTGATTTTTGTGAGCTTCTAAAGCAAAATTATAAGCTTTGGTTAAGGCTCCTGGATCAAAAAATCTGTTATATGACTTTACCTTTTTTATTAATTCTTCATTATTTAACATAACTATTTATATCATCTTGGGATAATTTTGTAATCTCATTATTAGAATTTTTAAGATTTTTAATCAAAAGATCTATATTTTTTTTTGTTACAGGATGTGTCCAATTTGGAGAAATCTCTCTAAGTGGGTATAAAACAAAATTTCTATTAATTAATTCTTTGTGGGGTAATGTTAATTCAAGATTAGAAAATTTAAAATTCATTACTTTTTCTTTATAGTCAATAATGTCCAAATCGCAGGTTCTTGGATCATTCTTCTTTTTTCTTTTTCTTTCTAATTTTTCTTCAATCTCAATCAAAGTAGACATCAGGTCATTTGGTGATAAATTTGATTCTACTGAAACAACAGTATTTATAAACTTTGGGTCTTTTTTGTTTGGGTAGGAAAAGGTTTCATAAAAACTAGATTTTTTAATTAATTTAATTTTTTTTTCCTGTAAAAAAGAAATTGCTAAATCTATATTTTTAAATCTATTTCCAAAGCTTGATGGTAAATTAGAACCAATTCCTATGTAAATCATGTTTATTTATTTTTGCTCAATACTCTTGCTTTTTCTCTATCCCAATCTCTTTTTTTCTTAACATGTCTTTTGTCATAAAGTTTTTTACCTTTAGCAATAGCTATTTCAACTTTTGCTTTTCCTTTTTTAAAATACATTTTGGTTGGGATGATGGTTAGTCCCTCTCTATTAATTTTTCCAATCACTTTGTTGATTTCCCTTTTGTTAAGCAAAAGTTTTCTAAAATCTCTTGGATTATGGTTGTTATAACTAGATTCTTTATACAAAGGTATATATGAATTAATTAAATATATTTCACCATTATTATCTGCAGCATATGCATCAGTTATATTGCCCTTCCCATCTCTAAGTGATTTAACCTCGGATCCTTTCAAAACTATCCCCGCTTCTAATATCTCTTGAAAAAAATAGTTAAATCTTGCTTTTCGATTGTTGCAAACAATTTTTATGCCGATATTTTTTTTTGCTTTCATTAAAGCAGTTTGGCAATTTTTAGAGCTTTTTCTACTTCCTTCTTCGTTTTTTCTGTTACTTTCACAAGTGGAAGTCTTACTTCGTCTGAACACAGATTTAATAAGCTTGCCGCATATTTAACAGGACTCGGATTACTATCTATAAATAAAGATTTATGTAAAGTCATTAAATTTTCATTAATTTCTTTTGCTTTGTTGTTATTTTTATTTAGACAAGCATCTTGTAATTCAGAACACAATTTTGCTGCAACATTTGCACTCACAGAAATGCATCCAACACCACCTCTCACATTAAATTCTAAAGCCGTTCCATCCTCTCCAGATAATTGTATAAATTCTGGACCCATTTTTTTTAATTGTTGATCTACTCTATTCAGATCTGCTGTTGCATCTTTTACTCCAACAATATTCTTTAATTCAAAAAGTCTAGCCATAGTTTCGACTGACATATCAATAACTGATCTTGGAGGTATATTGTAAATAATAATTGGGATCCCAACGTTATCATTAATTAATTTATAATGTTGATACAATCCCTCTTGGGTCGGTTTATTATAATAAGGTGTGACTATTAATAATCCATCAGCTCCTGATTTTTCAGCATGTCTTGATAGATCGACAGCTTCGGCAGTAGAATTCGAGCCAGCACCAGCAATAACAGGAATTTTTCCCTTACACTCCTTAACTGCAATTTCGATTACTTTCTTATGCTCATCATGATTTAAAGTCGGCGATTCACCGGTAGTACCAGCCGGAACCACCCCTTTTGTTCCGTTTGCAATGTGATGCTGGATAAGTGATGCATATTTGTCCTGATCCAGAACATTATTTTTAAATGGTGTTACTAAAGCTACAATTGAACCTTTAAACATAATTCTTTATATAGTAATAAATTTAATCTTTCAAAATTTTATGCTTAAACATTTAATTAGTCTAGTTTTTTTATTGATTACTTTCTCTTGTTTGCCTGCATTCTCTGATACGGGTTCTATAATTCTACCTAAAACAAAACCAAAGAGTTTATCTAATATTGTTAAAGAGAAAACATCTCAAATCTTACCAGAAAAAAAACCTTCTATTAAAGCAAAAAAAATCAATAAAAAAGCGTTTGTTTTACCAAAAGAAAAACCTTTAAAAGTAAAAAAAAATAAGCAATTAACAAAAAAAAAATTAAAAAAAACACCAGCTAAAGTTGTTGAAAGAAAAAAGATTTTAGAAAAGATTAAAATTAAAACTAAAGAAGAGAAAATTTCTTTAACTACAGTTTTTCAAAAAAATGGCGATGGCACATATTTGTTGCCAGAAAAAAAGCCAATAACTTATAAAAAAACTACAACGAAAGTTGCAGAAAAATCTCAAATTTTATCAAAAAAAGATTACGCATATGCACAAGAAATTTTTCTAAACATATCTCAAAAAAAATGGAGCACTGTCTTCCCTCTTATGAAAAAAATGAAAGATAAAGATTTTAAAAATTTAGTATCCTGGATTTATTTGAAAGAAAGAAGTAACAAGGCAAGTTTTGATGATTATATAAAGTTTATTGATAAAAATCCTGACTATCCTAGATTAAATAGACTTAAATATCTTGCTGAACATAAAATAAATCTAAACACTACAAGTCCTAACACAGTAATTGGGTGGTTTATTTCAAATCCACCATTAAGTGGTTATGGGAAAATAAAACTTGCTGAATCTTATTTACTTAAAGGTGAAAATTCTGAAGGTTCTAGACTGTTAAAAGAAGGTTGGATAAACGCTTCTTTAAGTTCAAAAGATCTCAGATATTTAAACAAAAAATATAAAAAAATTTTAAATTCTTCTGACCACATTAAAAGAGCTGAGTTCATGGCTTGGGAATATAAGTATTGGGATCTCAAAAGAATTTTGAGATACTTGCCCAAAGATCATCGGGCACTATACAACGCAAGACAAATTGTAATGAGCAGTTCTTACGGTGTTGATAAAGCTATAGAAAATGTTCCTCCTAAATTTAAAAATGACATAGGATTAAATTATGACAGATTAAAATGGAGAAGAAGAAGAGGAAGATTAGAGTCGTCACTTGAAATTATAAATAAAGCTCCAAATAATAAAGATGCATTAGTAAGACCAGATCTATGGTGGAAAGAAAGGGCAATTATATCTAGATCTTTAATATATAAAAAAAAATATCATAAAGCTTATGAGGTAGCAAAAAATCATTCTTTAACTGAAGGACCTGAGTTTGCAGAAGCAGAATGGATGTCAGGATGGATATCTTTAAGTTTTTTAAATGATCCAAACTTAGCATTAAAACATTTTAAAAATTTCTATGAAAATGTTGGTTATCCAATAAGTTTAGCAAGAGGAGCTTATTGGGTAGGTTTGGCCTATGAGAAAATTGGAAATGATCAACTGTCTAAAAAATTCTATGAAGAAGGCTCAAAGTATTTAACAACATACTACGGTCAATTATCTTTTCAAAAAATAAAACCTTTTGAAGAGTTTGAATTAATGGATGAATCTAAATATTCTGAAAAATTTGAAAAAGAATTTTATGAAAATCCTTTAACAAAGCATGTAATACTTTTAAAAGAGATAAATAAAACAAAATATAGCAAAGACATATTAAAACATTTAGCTGAATTTGATATAGAAAAAGGTAGTGAAGTTTTAGCTGCAAAATTAGCCACTGAAATTGGTAGATATGATTATGCAATTCAAATTTCAAAAAAAGCATCATATGAAAAGCGTTTTTACAATAAATTTAATTACCCAATAATAAATACTCCCAGTACTATTAATGATAAAGCAATGCCCTCGCAGGAAATTATATTGGCAATTACACGTCAGGAAAGTGAATTTGATCCTAAAGCAAACAGTTATGCGGGTGCTAAAGGTATGATGCAGCTTATGACTTATACAGCAAAACTTGTAGCCAAACAGATGAATGTTCGTTATAGCAAAAGTAAGTTAACTTCTGATCCTGAATATAATATTAGATTAGGAACTTATTATTTTAATTCGTTATTAAATGAATATAAGGAAGTTTATCCATTTGCCATCGCCGCTTATAACGCTGGGCCGAGAAGAGTAAAATACTGGAGAAAAATAAATGGTGATCCAAGTAAAAATGCTATTGATTACATTAATTGGATAGAATTAATAAGATTTGAAGAAACAAGAAATTATGTACAAAGAGTTTTAGAAAACGCAAATGTATACAAATACATGCTTAACCAAAAACCAGTAAAATTAGAAATTTTTTTCAAACAATAATGGCGGTGAGGGTGGGATTCGAACCCACGGTAGATTGTTACACCTACGGAAATTTAGCAAACTTCTGGTTTAAACCAGCTCACCCACCTCACCAAATATTTAGCTTTATATAACACTATGTTGTTAAAAGATAAAGAAAGCTTTTTTTTGTTCTTTAAAAACTTTTATCATTAGAACTCTGGCTATTAGTAATACAAGAAATCCTAGAATCCAATTCATAAAGAGCAATCCATAAAATATATCCTGAAAATAACCATTCATTACATTTAAAACAATCCAAAGAATAACAAACGGTAAAATGACCATTCTTAAAAGATTCATATAGAATATAAAATAACTCTTTTTAAGGGCTGCAAATAGTGCGTGTGATATAAAAAAAATTGGATAAACCGGACATATAAATGCAGTAATTTTTAAATAACTAGATCCAAACTTGATTACCTCAAGGTCATTTGAAAAAATACGAATAATAGGTTCAGACATTAAATAAATTATAACTCCAGAAAAACACATAACTATCATCCCGATTAATATTCCCTTAAAGTAAACTTCTCTAACTCGATCGTATCTTCTGGCACCAAAATTTTGACCGGCTATTGATAATACTGCAGTATTAAGTCCTATAATGGGTAAAATGAATATCTGTTCAAATCTTAAAGCAGATCCATACCCTGCTATAGCTTTATCTCCAAAAATAATTAGGAAATATAATAAAATAAAACCCCCTATTGAAACCATAAAAAGACTAAAAGTTATGGGCATAGCTTGGTCAAAAATATTTTTAAAAAAATTTCTTCTAATATAAAAGTTTTGAATATTTGGAACTATTTTAATTTCTAACTTATTAACTTTAAAATATAAATATATACATCCAACGAATTGAATTAATATTGTTGAAATTGCTAGTCCAGAAATTCCAAATGCTGGAATAAAAAATAAACCAAAAATAAAAATGGGATTTAATATTATATTAGCAAATATTCCTATTAACATAAAGTTTCTGAAACTTTTTGTATCACCTTGTGAATTTAAAATTGAATTAAATGAAAATTGTATTAAGAAAATAAAACTACCTAAAAAAATAATATCAGTATATTTTTTTGCCAATATTATACTCTTTTCACTATTTCCCATAAATTTAAGAAGATCATAAGAAAAATAAATTCCAATGAAGGTTATAAAAACTGAAAGCAAAATGGCATACACGATGGTATTGTGGGCGTATATAGATGCAGCAATTTTATTTCTTTCTCCAATGGAATTTCCGATTAAAGAGTTACAACCGGACACTATTCCAATACCTGCAGCAATTATTATAAAATACAGAGGAAAAGATTTTGCAAGAGCAGCTAAAGATTCTGGAGAAATTTTTCCAGCATAAAATGTATCAATGATATTAAATAAAGTTTGAAATAAACTTCCTGTACTAGCTGGAATAGCTATTTGCTTGAGCAATCTACCAATTGGATTTGAGGTTAAATTTAATTTTTTATTCAATTTTACCTCAATAATATTCTTTTTGGAAAATATGTTTTTTACCCATTTTTTTTGCTATTAAAATTTGTTTTTGTCTCATAGAAAATCTTTCTTTTTGTGAGTCCGTTAGATAGTCATAACATTTAGGACAAGAAATCCCTTCAACAAATTTTCTGGATTTTTTTTCTTTCATTGATACGGGTTTTCTACAACCACTACACATTAAATAAGTTCCGACTTTTAGTTTATGTTTAACTGAAACTCTATTGTCAAAAACGTAGCACTCTCCTTTCCATAGACTTTGTTTTTTATTAATTTTTTTTAAATAATTCAATATTCCACCTTTAAGTTGAAATATATTTTTAAATCCTTTTCTTTTTAAGTAAATAGAGGCTTTTTCACATCTAATTCCACCAGTACAAAACA
>CAZUWS010000022.1:0-8088 GCA_964624295.1 uncultured Candidatus Pelagibacter sp.
TTGGAACAATAGAAGAAGTTGTGGCTAAAGCAGAAAAAATGGCAAAAGAAGCAGCAGCATAAATGGAACAGGATTTTAACTTAGAAATCATTTCGCCAGAAAAAATTTTACTAAGCGAGAAAGTAAAATCGGTAACAATACCTTCCTTCGAAGGTGAGATGACTATTTTATCAGAGCATATACCACTAATAACCTTTTTGAGGCCCGGTTTTGTTACTGTTTCTGGATCTAAAGAAATAAAATATTTTCTTGAAGAAGGTACTGTAGAATTTTCAAACAATACTTTAATAATATTGTCATCAACAATTACACCATTAGATTCACTTACGAAAGAAAAAATCTCTAAAATGCTTGAAGAAAGCAAAAATGAATTAGATAAAGATAATTTGAATGACAAGACGAGATATATTCTCTCTCACAAATTAGATTCATTATCGAGAATTAACCAATAACTTTTCTAATTTCAGGTAGCAAGTTTTCGTAGAGCTTCTTCTTAAAATGAACAATTACACTAGGAAGATCTTGAGTCTCTATCCATTTCCAATCAATAAATTCAGGATGATTTGTTTTTAAATTTATTTCTTTATCTGTTCCTAAAAATCTAACTATAAACCATTTTTGCTTTTGACCTCTATATTTTCCCTTCCATATTTTTCCTAATAAGTAATCTGGAAGTTCATATTCAGTCCATCCATTTACTTCTTTTAAAATTTCTATATTTTTTATACTCGTTTCTTCAGATAATTCTCTCTTCATTGCATCCAGATAAGTTTCTCCCTGATCAACTCCTCCTTGAGGCATCTGCCAATGTTTTTTTGGATTATCTTTTCTTTTACCAACAAAAACTTGATTTTTTTTATTAAGGACTACAACGCCAACCCCTGTTCTTAAAGGGAGTATATTTTTTTTCATTTATGTTGTTAAAAGTTTTATAGCGTAATTTAACTGTTTATCTGCTTTAGTGTTGATCTCAAAATCATCATCATCATCATCTATAAAAATATCTGGAGAAATACCAACTCCTGAAATAGAATCACCGGAAGGTAAGTAGTATTTAGAAATAGTTATTCTAATTCCTCCGCCATTGTTTAATGGTATTATTGATTGGACTGATCCTTTTCCGTATGTATTGCTTCCTAAAATAATTGCTCTCTTATGATCTTTTAGTGCACCAGCAACTATTTCTGATGCAGATGCAGAACCATTATTAATTAAAACTATTAAGGGTTTGCCTTTTACTTTGTCACCTTTTTTTGCAAAAAAACGTCTATTTTCAATTGCCTTTCTTCCTCTTGTAGAAACAATTTCTCCTTCATCAAGAAAAAAATCAGTTACTCTTATTGCTTGGGTTAACAAGCCACCAGGATTATTTCTTAGATCAAGAATATATCCCACTGGTCTTTCTTTATTTTCTATTTTTTTAATTCTTTCTACTAGTTGTTTACTACTGTTGTCATTAAATGCTTTGAGTCTTAAATAACCAACTTTTTCTTTTAAAACTTTAGATTCAACTGATTTAATTTCAATAATCTCTCTTTTTATAATTTTATTGATTGCTTTTCTTACTCCCTTTCTCCTAATAGTTAATTCTATAGTTGATCCTACTGGTCCTCTCATTAATTTGACTGCTTCCACCAAAGACTTTCCTTGAACTTGGATGTCATCTATTTTTACAATATAGTCTCCAGCTTTTATTCCTGCTTTTGCTGCCGGAGTATCATCTATAGGAGCGATTACTTTTACAACACCAGCTTCCATACCTACTTCAATTCCAAGACCACCAAACTCACCTTTGGTATCAGTCTGTAAACTATCAAAAAGTTCAGGACTCATATAAGCAGAATAGGGATCTAAAGACTGTAAAGCACCATTTATGGCGTTATCAATTAATTCTGACTGATCAACTTCATCAACATATTCTTTTCTTATTTTTTCTAGTACCTCTGCAAACAGATCTATCTTTTTATATAATTCTTCATTGTTGGTGTTGCTATTAACAGTTGTTGTATAAAAAAAACTGATAAATAGAAAAATAAATATTTTTTTCATATAGTAACTCTATCTTTAGTAATTGTTTCTGACCACATTTTTTCTAAATCATAAAATTTTCTTTTATCTGGATGAAAAATATGGACTATTATGTCAATGGCATCAATTAATTTCCAATCACTGCTTGTTCTTCCTTCCATTTTACATTTCTCTAGACCATTATTCTCTAGTTCTTTCAATAATATTTCTGATAAGGATTGAATGTGTTTTGATGAAGTTCCAGATGCAATAACCATATAATCTGCAATTGTAGTTTTGCCTCTTAAGTTTATGGATACAATATTTTTAGCTTTATTTTGATTTAAAGTCTTTTCGATTATTTTCTTTAGTTTTGGAATTTCCACTGGTCTTATACTAAATAATTTTTTCTTATTTTGGAAGAAGAAATGTTCATTATTTTTGATTTTAAAAATATTACCCTATCTTTACCAAGAAACTTATACGCTTTATGTGTTAAGGTTTTTTTTGAATAACCTTTCCTGGAGAATACTACAACACTACATAGCTCTCTAAACTTATTATATCCATCCCATTTATGAAATTTTATAAGATTATCCGATCCCATTATGAAGTAAAATTTTGCTTTTTTATTTTTATTGTTTAAAAATTTGAGTAACTCAATAGTTTTGTTTGATTTTAAATATTTATCATAGCTTTTAATTTTTATTTTTTTATTATTTTTTATTATTTTTTTTGAAAGAAAAATCCTTGATTTTAAAGAAAGCATTGGTTTTTTTTTAAAAGGATTTTTTTTAGTTATTGCCCAAATTAAATAATCTAATTGTAATTTTTTTAGAGAAAAATTTGCTATTTGTAGATGTCCCTTATGTGGTGGATCAAAGGTACCACCAAAAATACCAATTTTTTTCTTTATTTTTTCTTTATTCATTATCTATGGTCTAACGGTTCCCTTACCTTCGATCACATATTTATAAGAAGTTAATTGGTTTATACCAACAGGCCCTCTTGGTGGGAGTTTATTTGTAGATATACCAATTTCTCCCCCAAAACCAAATTCTCCTCCGTCAGCAAATTGTGTCGAAGCGTTATGAATAGCTATTGCACTGTTTACTCCATCTAAGAAAATTTTCGCAGTTTTTTTATTTTTAGTTATGATGGAATCAGTGTGCATAGTTCCATATTTTATAATATGTGACACTGCATCTTTAACTCCGTTGACAGTTTTTATAGATATTTTTGGAGACAAATATTCTGTTTTCCAATCAATGTCTTTTGCTAATTTAAATCTATTTTGAAACAAAGTGTTTATTTTTTTATCTACAACAACTTCACAGCCCAGCAATATCAGTTCTCTTATAATTGGTAGAGCATGAGATTTTATACATTTGTTATCAATGAGCAAAGTTTCTGCCGCTCCACAAATTGATGTTCTTCTCATTTTAGAATTCAAAACTACTTTCTTTGCCATTTGTAAATCTGCATCTTTATCTACATAAACATGACAATTGCCTTCTAGATGCCCAATAACGTTGACACTAGAAAGTTTTTTGACTTTTTTTACTAGATTTTTTCCTCCCCTCGGAACGATAACATCAATATAGGTTGACATTTTAGACAAGAGATAATCTACAATTTTTCTATCCTTTTTATTTATGAATTGTATACAATTTTTATCAACGTTATTTGTTGTAAGAGAGTTTCTAAATAAATTTGCCAGAATTTTATTTGAGTTCAAAGATTCAGATCCGCCTCTTAAAATAGCAATATTACCAGATTTTAGACACAAGGATGATACATCACAGGTAACACTAGGTCTGCTTTCATAAATAATTCCTATAATTCCAATAGGAACTGTAATTTTTTTTATAATAAGATTGTTTGGCCTTTTCCATTTTTGAACTATTTTTCCAAGGGGATCTCTAAATTTTACAATTTGATTTATTGAATTTCTGATACTTTCAATTTTTTTCTCATCTATTATTAGTCTGTCTATTAATTCTTCGCGTTTACAAGCTTTAATATCTTTAGCATTTTCTCTAATAATCTTTTTTTTATTTTGAGATAATGACTTAATATAGGTTTCAAGAACTTTGTTTCTTTTTTTAAGTTCTACATTGCTAAGATTCTTAAAGGCAATTTTCGATTTAATGCCAATATCATTTAAATATTTATTCATTATAATTTAACCATATCATCTCTATGAATAATTTCTGATTTACTAGAATATCCCAAGATATTTTCTATTTGATCACTTTTAAGACCTTTTACTTTGTTTATCTCTTCAGATGAAAATGATGTAATCCCTCTAGCACAATCTTTTCCACTTTCATCCAGAATCAAAATATTATCTCCTTTTAAAAATTTACCTTCAACTTTAGTAATCCCTGCCGGCAAAAGACTCTTCCCATTTTTTAGAGCTTTTGAAGCTCCATTATCAATATATATTTTTCCATTTGAGCCTATTGAACTTACTATCCATTTTTTTCTTGCATCAAGACTTGATACTTTTGGTAAAAACCAAGTACAAATATTTGTTTTTACTAATTTATTAAGAGGATTTATGTGCTTTCCATTTGCTATGGCCATGTAACATCCAGAATTCATACAAATTTTTGCGGCGTCTAGCTTTGTCCCCATACCTCCAGATCCATAAGAATTTTTTTTATTTTCAACAAAGGAATATATTTTATCACTAATATTTGTAACTTCTTTAATAATTTTTTTATTTTCCGAAGATTCATATAAACCATTTACATCAGAAAAATTTATTAAAACATCCGCACTAATAATCTGAGCTACTCTAGCTGCTAAACGGTCATTATCTCCGTATTTTATTTCAGTTGTGGCAGTTGTATCGTTTTCATTAACTATAGGAATAGCTCCTAACTTGAATAGATTTTCAAAAGTTCTTTTTACATTAATTGCCCTTCTTCTTTGTTCAGTATCATCTGGAGAAATTAAAATTTGACCAATCTTGATTTTTCTTTTTTCAAAAATTTTTCTATAAGTATTAGTCAAATGAATTTGTCCTATAGATGCTAGAGCTTGACTCATTTCAATTTTTATTCTCTTTTTTTTAACTTTTAAGTAATTTTGACCCAAAGCAATAGCTCCAGATGATACTATAACAAACTCTTTATTGGTTTTTCTTAAATTTTCTATATCTTGCGCTAAACTTTTAAGCCACTTTTCTTTTAGTTTACCTTTATTATCAACCAAATTAGAAGAACCAATTTTTAATACAATTTTTTTAGATTTATTTATGTACATTTTTTATAGATTATTTTTTTTACTTTTTCAAAATTTTGATTAGAAATTAAGGAAGTTATTTCAAAACTTTTTTTGATTTTCTTTTTAAAATTCTTCATCTTTATATCAATAGAATCCATATTTACTAGGTCTGATTTATTAAAGACAATTATTTCTGTTTTCTTTAAAATCCTTTTGTCATACTTAGACAATTCATTCCTTATTTTCAAATAGTTTCCAATAATATCTTTTTCCGATATATCAATTAAATGAATTAATACTTTGCAACGTTCTATGTGTCTTAAAAATTTATCACCCAAACCAACGCCCTTATGTGAACCTTCTATTAAACCAGGAATATCGGCTAGAACTATTTCCTTATGATTGATGTTTAAAACACCTAAATTTGGATTTATTGTAGTAAACGGATAGTTTGCTATCTTAGGCTTAGCTCTAGTGCATTTAGATAATAAACTTGATTTTCCTGCGTTTGGAAGTCCAATAATTCCTGCGTCAGCAATAACTTTTAATTGTAACCATATCCAAAACTCTTCTCCTTGCTTTCCCCCAGTTTTTTTTCTTGGAGCTCGATTTGTGGAACTCTTAAACCTTGTATTTCCTAAACCACCTTCACCTCCTGTGGCAACCACAAATTTTTCTTTGTCTTTGGTTAAGTCATAGATCAAAGTGTTGTTATCTTCTTCATACACTTGAGTTCCAATAGGCACCTTTAAAATTAAATTTTTTCCACCTGCACCTGTTTTATTTTTCTTGCTTCCTGAATTTCCGTTTTCTGCCTTAAAGTGCTGCCTATATCTAAAATCAACTAATGTATTAAGGTTTCGTTCTGATTCCAAAATTATGGATCCACCATTTCCTCCATCTCCTCCATCAGGACCTCCGTATTCAACATATTTCTCTCTTCTGAAACTCGAAGAACCCGAACCACCATTACCGGCTTTAATATAAATTTTTGCTTGATCTAAAAACTTCATTTTAAAAAGTGAGTTTAATTTTTAATTAAATTTATTTGGGAACCACAGAAACAAGAGTTCTGTTTGATTTAGATTTTTTAAATTTTACTTTCCCACTGATTAAAGAAAAAATTGAATGATCTTTTCCCATACCAACATTGTTACCAGGGTGGATTCTTGTACCTCTTTGACGTACTATAATATTTCCAGGCTTAACCAACTGTTCTCCATATTTTTTAACACCCAGTCGGCGACCCGCACTATCTCGTCCATTTTTCGATGATCCACCTGCTTTTTTTGTTGCCATAGAATTTTATTTCTTACCCTTTGTTTTAATTATTTTTTTAGTAGTTTTTTCTTTTTTAGCATCTGATTTTTTATCTATTTTTGGCTTATTGGATAATTTAACCGAATCTTTTTTCATTTCAGATACAACTTTTCCGTTCTTAGATAAAATTTTTGTAATTTGAATTTTAGATAAAGGCTGTCTATGACCGTACCTTTTTCTTGAATTTTGTCTTCTTCTTTTTTTAAAAACTATTATTTTCCTATCTTTAATATTTTCAAGCAACAAGCCCTCAACTACCGCACCGCTAATTGTTGGGTTGCCAACTTCTGTAGTTTTATCATCATTTAAAAGTAAAACTTTTTTAAATTCCACTTTCCCACCTTTTTGAATATTTAGTTTTTCAACTTTAAGAATATTACTAGCAGATACTTTATATTGTTTACCGCCAGTTTCTATTACTGCAAAAGACATAAAATAACCTCTGTTAAAATTTAAGGCAATATAACCCCGTACTTTATCAAGTCAAGTTCAATGATGCTAAAATTTATCTTTTAAATTCCTCAATTTTGTAAAAACTTCCAATTTAGAGGCATTATTCATTTTAAGTTTGTTTTTTATTTTCTCATCTTCACACCTTAAAAATATATTGGTTTCTAACTCTTCGCCTAAAGTTACTGGAATAGTTGGTAGATTGTTTTCAGTTTTATTATCTACATTTTTAATTCTATCTTGTAGCTTCTCATTTTCACCATCAATGCTTATGCAAAATTGTCCATTTTTTTTTGTGTATTCATGACCACAGTACATCATGGTATTTTTTGGTAAGTTTTTGATTTTTTCCAAGGATTTAAACATTTGTTCAAATGTTCCTTCAAAAATTCTTCCACATCCAAGAGAAAACAAGGTATCGCCTGTAAATACTAAGTTATTTTTTTGAGAATAAAATGCAATGTGGCCAAGAGTATGACCAGGTATGTATATAATTTTAAAATCAGTTTCTCCCAAAGAAAATTGATCTCCATCACTTTTTTTAATATCTACACCAGGGATTCTTTTTTGATCGAAGGTAGAACAAATGATCTTTGAATTATATTTTTTTTTTAAGTCTATATTTCCTCCTATATGATCATGATGATGGTGTGTGTTTAAAATAAAATCTAATTTTTTGTAGTTTTTGCTAATTTCTAAGTCCACAGGATAAAATTCAGAAGGATCAACCACCCCCACCAGATTTGTTGTTTTATCTCTAATTAAATAACTATAATTATCTGATAGGCATCTAATAATTGAAATGTCTAGCATTTTAACTCAATAAAAATATTCCAAGTTTAGAAAATAGATTTTTTATTTCAAGGTTATTTTTTTTGATTTCAGAAGTCGAGTTTTCATTAACTCCTATCGCTCTATCAATTTTAATGTTTTTTTCTAAACAGAAATGAAATAGATCTTTAATTGTGCACATGTGAAGGTTAGGAGTATTGTACCACGTATTTGGCAAAGTTTTTGTGACCGGCATTTTTCCAAATAATAATAAACTTGTTCTAACTTTCCAATATCCAAAATTAG
>CAZUWS010000023.1:0-7869 GCA_964624295.1 uncultured Candidatus Pelagibacter sp.
TTCTAGCACTAATAATAACAATAATTTTGGTGCCAAAAGTTGAGCCATACATTTCAGATTATATAGACAATCAATACATTACTGGTATTGGTCTAGGTATATTTATTTATATATTATCCATTTTTACATTGATTCTTTTAGGAAGATCCTTAGGAAAACTTTTTGCTTATACAGGCGCTGGTTCTGTGGATAAAACTTTTGGTTTTTTTTTCGGTATTTTTAAGGGATATATTTTTGTAGTTTGCATTTTTTCAATAGTAAATTGGTTTTATTCCTATGAAAAATGGGATATGTCGTTGGATAAGGCATATTCTTTTTCAATAGTTAAAAAAGGAAGTAAATTATTAATTGAAGAATTCCCAAGTAGTCATGACATTAAAGAAACAAAAGAAGAAATTGAAAAGATATAAAACCAAAATAATTCGTGAAGAGTGCGGTGTTTTTGGTATTCATAATTTTCCGGACTCTTCTACATTAACCGCTTTAGGACTCCATGCCTTGCAGCATAGAGGTCAGGAAGGATGTGGAATTGTATCTTTTGATGGAAAAAATTTTCATTCAGAAAAGAGACACGGCTTAGTTGGAGACAATTTTACTAATAAAGAAGTTTTAAAAAAACTAC
This sequence comes from uncultured Candidatus Pelagibacter sp., assembly GCA_964624295.1. Taxonomy (GTDB): domain Bacteria; phylum Pseudomonadota; class Alphaproteobacteria; order Pelagibacterales; family Pelagibacteraceae; genus Anoxypelagibacter. Next base: position 623 of record CAZUWS010000023.1, read on the forward strand.
CTGGAAGTTTTGCTATAGGCCATAATCGTTATTCAACAACAGGTGAAGATTCTTTAAGAAATATTCAGCCTTTTTTTGCAGATATTTATGGAGGTGGAATTAGTGTTGCTCATAATGGTAATTTTACTAATGCTATTAAATTAAGAGAAAAATTGGTTAAAGAAGGTGCTATTTTTAGAACTACTTCAGATACAGAAATTATTGTTCAGTTAATTGCTAAATCAAAAAGAACAAAAATTACAGACAAGATAGTTGATACGCTTTTTCAAGTTCAAGGGGGTTATGCTCTAATTATAATGAGTAACAAGCAGTTAATAGGTGCCAGAGATCCTTTAGGAATCAGGCCTTTGGTTTTAGGAAAAATTAAAAATTCTTACGTTCTCGCTTCTGAAACCTGCGCTTTAGATATTATTGGAGCCAAATTTATTAGAGAGGTAGAAAATGGTGAAATGGTAGTTATTGAAAATAATTCTTTGAAAAGTATGAGACCATTTACTAAGAAAAAATCTAGACCCTGTGTCTTTGAATATATTTATTTTTCTAGACCAGACAGTTTCTTGCAAGGAAAATGTGCTTATGACTATAGAAAAAATTTTGGTTATGAACTCGCAAAAGAGTCTGACAACACAGGTGAGATTGTTGTTCCCGTTCCTGATTCTGGCGTACCAGCAGCTATTGGATACAGTCAGTATAAAAAAATTAGTTTTGAGCTTGGTCTTATTAGAAATCATTATGTTGGAAGAACATTTATTGAACCAAAACAAAGCATAAGAAGTTTTGGGGTAAAATTAAAGTTAAGTTCAAATAAATCTTCAATAAAAAATAGATCTGTAATCCTAATTGACGATTCTTTGGTGAGAGGAACAACTTGCTCAAAAATAGTTAGAATGCTTTACGATGGAGGGGCAAAAGAAGTTCATGTAAGAATTGCTTGTCCACCTATAAAATTTCCTGATTTTTATGGTATAGACATGCCATCTAAAAAAGAACTTCTAGCAGCAAATAAAAATTTAGATGAAATGCGTGAATACATTCAGGCAGATTCATTAAAATTTTTAAGTCTAGAAGGTTTGTACAAAGCGGTTTGTGGTCAGAATAGAAATAAAATATACCCGCAACTTACAGATCATTATTTTACAGGAGAATATCCGGTTGAATTAGTAGATCAAACCAAAGATGATAAGGTTACTCAACTATCTTTGCTTAGTGGCAAGTCTAATAATTAACCTAGTTGAATTGTAAAATTCTCATTTTGTTATCAATTATTAATATGGTTTTATTCCAGATTATAGGTTTGGAAAAAAAACCTTTGCTAACTTTCGCATAGTTAGTAACTTTACCATTTTGATAATCTATAAATAGAAAATATCCTCTTTCAGTGGTTATAAATATCTGATCGGATAAAAATAAAATAGAAGTTATATCACCCGTTTTTTGATGTTCTAGTTTTTTTGATGTTTTAAATAAATTTCCTGACCAAACAATTTTCCCCGTTTTACGGTCTAAGCTTAAAAGAAATCCTTTTCTAGAAGTTAAAAAAATGTAATCCTTGAAAACAATCGGTGTGATTTCGCTAGCGAAAGGAAATTCCCAATTAACACGACCGTTTAATGAATTCATTGAAAATGTAGATAAAGAACTGCTTAAAATAATTTCGTTATCTAAATGAACCATAGGTGAAGAATAAAATAAATCTATCTGCTGATCTGAACTTCCACCGGTTAAATTAGCCAACCAATTTATATTTTTGTCTTTATAATTAATCGAATAGATTTCTGCAGCGGAAGTTATAAAAAAAACATTTTTTCTTATATCGTCTAAACTTACATTGGACTTGTTTTTAGACTTAAGAAAAGATGGTACTGTTTCTAGATCTGTTTTTTGTTTTCCTGTATTTTCTGAAATTACATAAAATTTATTATCTTGATTAACTAAAAATATATCATCACCATCTATTTTAATATTTGATCTAAACGGAACACCATAATTTTTAGCCCATTTAATTTGACCTGAATTCTTATCTAGGCTGTATACAAAACCAAGGTTGTCAGAAACTATTAGATTATTTTTTGAAATAGAAAAGTTAATTTCTTTCGGTATATTTTTATATCGTTTTCTATAAAAATTATACTTCCAAAGTAATGATTCTCTTTCCATTGAATAGCTGAATACGGTTCCAGATGGATCGTAAAAAAAGACTGTGTTTTTGTCTATTAAGGGTTGAAAATGAACGCCTTTTAAATTGAATGAATTTTTTCCTAATTTTTTACTTTTTAAAATTAAATTTTTTTTATTTTGATAAGTAAGATGAGGCACACGATTACCTGTTGTAAAATTCTGTTGTTTCCATTCCTGGTTTGTAGATGGTTTTGAAATTTTAATTATTTTATTGTTTTTAATTTCTTCTTGAAATTTTTTAGCAGTTGAGAAAATTATTTTGGCATTTTTTCGAGTTTTTGCCTGTTCTAATTCTTCTGATAAATCATTCCACCCTCCTCCAACGCCAAAGGAGCAGTTTAATAAAAAAGCGTAGAGTATAAGAGATAATAAATTTTTAATCTTACTCATTCTTTATTGAGTTAATCTTTCTGTTTATATCTTCTTTTGAAATATCGTTATTGTCACCTTGAAGCAATACAGAATAATATTGCTTGGCCTTTTTAAATTGATTTGTAGAATAATAATAATCTCCTATAAATTTTAATGCTTGTGCTTTCCACACTGAATTCGAATTAATTACTGGATTTAATAGCTGAAGAATCTCTTGTTCTTTTTTGTTATCCGAAATATAGATTGCTTTTTTTAACCTTAATAAATCTTCGTCTTCTTCTGAATAAGAGTTATTATCTATAAGAAGGTCAAAATAACTTAAAACAATATTTTTATCTTCTATTAGATTTTTATCTATCAATAAAAAGAGAGAGAGGCTTGAGTAAACAGTATTTTTTTTCTCTACAATTCCTTTGAGAATTTCTTTTGCATCATTTTTATTATTGTTATTTATTAAAACCTGAGCTCTGACAAAATCTTCTGAGATTTTTATTTTTTCTTGTTTTGATTCGTAAATAAACCAGGAAAAGATTACAGTTAATAAAATAAGAACAGCAATAGAATAGGTAAAAATTTTTGAGTTAGATTTGATAAAATAAATAAAATTTTTTTCTGGTAATTCTGTGTTCATAAAAATCAATATGTGTTTGACCTTTTTGGAAATTTTCCTTTTATAACATCACTTCTGAATTTTTTTAAAGCATTGTTTAAAATTTTTTCTAAATTTGCATATTTTTTTACAAATTTAGGATAAAATCCGCTGAGACCTATCAAATCATCAACAACAAGGATTTGTCCATCACATAAATTGGATGAGCCTATTCCGATGGTAGGTATATTTATTAACTCTGTTATTTTTTTTGCTGTTTTGAAATTTATACACTCTAAAACAATAGCGAACGCTCCTGCTCTTTCTATTTTTATAGCATCAAGAATTAATTTCTTTTCTTCCTTATTTTTCAATCCTTGAGGTTTGAATTTTTTTTTATATTGAGGAGTATATCCTATGTGCCCCATAACCGGCATTCCAGATTCTACTATTTTTTTTACTATATCAAAATTTTTTCCATTACTTTCCAATTTCACAGCATCACAATGACTTTTTCTAAAAACTTCTCTAATATTTTTTTTTGCCTCCTTTATATTTTTGTAAGTATTAAAGGGCATATCGAATACCAGAATGCTTTTGCTTAATGCTTTTTTAACACTTATTGAATGAGTAATCATTGTATCTAGTTTTATTTCTCTGGTGCTTTTCATCCCATAAAAAGCTGTTGCCATAGAATCTCCAACTAATAATATGTCGCAATATTTGTCTAATATTTTTGCAATTGGTTTTGAATAAGCGGTTAAACAAACTAATTTTCGTTTTGATTTTTTGATTATTTTAATCTTATCAACTAGTTTCATGATTAATTTTATCTATTGTGTTTCTAATCTTAGAAGTTTCTTTTTGAGTTCTGCTTCGTTATCGCAGATATTTTTACAAATCTTCTGAAATTTTTTAATTAATTTATTGGACTCTTCATAATCAGATTTTTTTATTTTAAGTAACGTCAAAAGATAGAGGGCCTCTTCGTTTTTTGGATTTAACAATATAACAGTATTTAAATTTTGCTCCTCTAAATCATCTTTTTCTTCTTGTTTAAATATCTTGGCTAAATAAAGGTAAGATCTCTCATTTTTAGGATTAAATACGATATCCTGTTCAAATTTGAATTTTGATTCTGGAAACTTTTTTTCATCAAAAAGTTTTTTACCTTCATCAAAATAAGTATCCTTGGCTACTCCGTTGTTTCCGAGAAAAAAAACAAATAAAAAAATAAAAAAATAGAATTTTCTTTTACTCATAAATTTTTACCACTCCATTATGTACTTAATTCTGAACAATGTATATATGTTTCTCTTGACTCACCTCTGCTTGAATCTGGCTTAAAAAAATCAATTTTTTTGAAGTATTTTTTAGATCTATTTTTAATTTGTTCAAATTCCTCTCCCATAAAAAGTTTAGATACAACAACTCCTTTTTTGTTTAACCTATCTTTTGAAAATTCTAGTACGTCTAAACATAATTGATTTGTCCTAATACAATCTAAACTTTTGTTGCCTGTTGTATTAGATGCCATATCAGACAAAATTACATCAATCTTAGAATTAAAGTGTTGAATTATAGCTAATTTTAATTTTTGATCTAAAAAATCTCCTTTAAGAAAATTTATCCCTTCAATTTTTTTCATTTCTTTTTCATCAACACCTAAGATTTTTCCATTTCTTATCTTTTCTTTAGAGACCTGACACCAACCGCCAGGAAAAGAGCCTATATCTAAAACGTTTTTACCATTTTTTAAAAATTTAAATTTATGATTTAGTTCAATTAATTTAAAAGCTGATCGCGATCTATAACCAGATGCTTTGGCTTTTTTAAAGAAATGATCTTGATAGTTTTTGTTATCCATTTAAGAAAACTACAGTATGTCTTGTTGATCGTCTTCTATCTCAGTCTGATTTGCAGTTTTTGATTTTGATCTATAATTATAAATACCAACAGGGATTAAAAATAAATAAATCAAGGAACAAACAGACAATGTTTCAAAGGTAAATTGAATAATTGAAACAAAAAATAAGCCAACACCTAACAAAAGAAAGATTGTCATATTTCTACGAATGGCAATTTTCTTAAATGAAAAAGTTGGAACTTTACTTATTAATAATATTGACACTAAAACCATAAAATACGGTGTAATCGTTCTTAAATTGAATAGATTTGAAAAATTTGATAATTCAAACATTAAAGGGAAAAGAATTAAACATCCTCCAGCAGGTGATGGTATTCCTTGAAAAAAATTATTTTTCCATTCATCCTTTTTTTCAAATTTGGTTAGATTGAATCTTGCAAGTCTTAATACGCAACACACTGAAAAAAATAGAACTATTAACCACCCAATTTTTCCAAACTTATTTAGTTCCCAAAAATAAATTATAAATGCGGGTGCTATTCCAAAACTTACAAAATCTGTTAAAGAATCTAGTTCTTTTCCAAAATCTGAAGTTCCTTTAATTAATCTAGCTACTCTTCCATCTAAACCATCTAAAATTGCAGCAACCACTAAAAATAAAACTGCAAACACAAAATTACCATCCATTGCAAACTTGATTGAACTGATTCCTAAACAAACCCCAATCAATGTCAACACGCTTGGCAGAATGTATCTGGTTTTATTTACAGAAACGACTTTGAATTTATTTTTTTTTTCCATTTAAGAACTCGCTATTAAACTTTCTCCAGCTATAACGTTTTGTCCTACTTTAACCATGGTTTTTCTTTGGCTGAAGTATATATCAACTCTACTTCCAAATCTAATCATGCCAAGTCTTTGTCCTTGACTAACTGTCTGTGCTTTTTCTACCTGAGTAACAATTCGTCTTGCAATCAATCCTGCTATCTGAACAACAATAATAGGATTGTCTGTTTTGTTATCCTTGATTTTAAAATAATTTCTTTCATTCTCTTCGCTTGCTTTATCAAGAGAGGCATTTAAAAATTTTCCAGGTTTATAAAAAATATCTTGTATCTCTCCATTAGAAGGAGCTCTATTTACGTGACAATCAAAAACGTTCATAAAGATGCTTACTCTCGTAAATTTTTTGTTATCTAAACCAAGCTCAACTGGTCCATTAATCTCTTGAATAGCAGAAATCCTACCATCTGCTGGGCTAACCAAATAATTTTCATCTTCTATGATTGATCTTTCGGGATCTCTAAAAAAGTAATAGACCCATATGGTAATTAGTGTGAAAATGAATCCAAAAAAATCGGAAATTGACCAGAGAATCAAGGTTAATACCCCGGATATAACTAAAAACTTATACCCCTCTTGGTGTAACTTCGGAAATATTTTTTCAAGCATCATAACTTATAATTTGATAATCTTAGGGTAATATGTATAAAAATTCTCAATTATCAAATTAAATTTATATTATGGCAAAAATTAAAGTAAAAAATCCGGTAGTAGAGCTCAATGGTGATGAAATGACCCGTATAATTTGGGCTTTTATAAAAGACAAATTAATCAAACCTTACCTGGATATTGAGCTTAAATACTTTGATCTTGGAATAGAGAGTAGAGACAAAACTAATGACCAAATAACTGTTGATTGTGCAAAAGCGATTCAAAAATATGGTGTTGGCATTAAATGTGCAACAATCACTCCTGATGAAGCAAGAGTAAAGGAATTTAAACTAAAAAAAATGTGGAGATCTCCAAATGGTACGATCAGAAATATTTTAGGGGGTACTGTATTTAGGGAACCAATTATTTGTAAAAATGTTCCAAAACTTGTTCCTGGGTGGACAAAGCCAATTATTATCGGAAGACATGCTTTTGGAGATCAGTATCGAGCAACTGACTTTGTTGTGCCGGGTAAAGGAAAATTAGAAGTTAAATGGACTTCAGAAGACGGTAAAGACAAAAAAGAATTTGAGATTTTTAATTTTACAGGACCTGGGGTTTCGTTGTCTATGTATAATCTCGATAATTCAATAAAAGATTTTGCAAGAGCTTGTATGAATTATGGTCTTGAAAGAAAATATCCTGTCTACATGTCCACTAAAAATACAATTTTAAAATCTTACGATGGAAGATTTAAAGATTTGTTTCAAGAAGTTTATGAAAAAGAATTTAAAACAAAATTTAAAG
>CAZUWS010000024.1:0-3767 GCA_964624295.1 uncultured Candidatus Pelagibacter sp.
ATTATTTTTTTTATTTGGTTTTTCAAAAAAAGAAAAAGTATTTGTAATCTAAATACTTTAATCCCGCATGTAGTAGAACCCGCACATCCTCCAACAAACATTAAAAAAAGAAAAAATATCAATGGAAATTCTCCCCACAAACCAAAGTCATCAGTTACATAGCCAGTACCAGACAAAATAGAAATAACATTAAAAGAAGAAATTCTTAAATTATCTAGAAAAGAATATTCATTATTATTTACAAACAAATATAGAAACATGATTAAAATTGAAATTATTAACAGATAAAGAAAACCTTTAATCTGGACATCTTGAAAAAATATTCTTCTATTTCCTTTGATAAACTTCAAATAGGCTATGAACGGTATACTGCCAAGTATAATAAATATTGTTGCTGTAAACTCTATTCCGGGATTTTTAAAATATCCAATAGACTCATTATGTGTTGAAAAACCTCCCGTGGCTAAAGTAGTAAAAGAATGAGCTATGCTATCAAATATATTCATACCCTGGATCCAATAAACAAAAGCACATCCAAAAGTTAAAGTTATATAAATTGTTATAATTAAAAGAGAAATTTCAACTGTTTTTGGCAATATTTTTTCTGTTCCTGATGCATCTAGTTTAAAAAGTTGCATACCACCAACTTTTAGTAGAGGAAGAACTGTTGTTGCCATTACTATTATACCAATTCCACCTAACCACTGCATAATAGCTCTCCAAAGCAAAATACTTTTTGGCGAAGAATCTAGGTCTAAAATTACTGTAGAACCAGTAGTGGTTATTCCGGACATGCTTTCAAAGAATGCCTCGCTAAATGAAAGTTTTAAACTTGAGAGAATAAACGGGATACTTCCAAAAAAAGCAATACTTATCCAAGCTAGTGATGAGAATAAAAATGCTTGCCGAAGGTTGAGTTGTTTTTCTTTCGTTAGGTTGGCAAGAATAGTTAAGACTCCAATAAAAATTGTTATGACAGAAGAGGAAAAAAAACTACTACTATTTTCATTATAAATTAATTGTATCCCATAAGGTACAAGCATAAAGATACCTAGAACAACTAGAAGGATACCAATTATAAAAAAAACAGTTTTATTTGAAGCCATAAAATCTGGACAATATTTAAATAGCAATAAAATTCAACTTATTATAAACCTTAGTAATGCTTGAGTCTGATCTAATTAAATCAACATCTTCCTGGCCATTTGTTGAAATTCGCAAACTTCTTAAAGACAGAAAAGATATCATCAATAAGAAGAATAAAATTACCTTTCAGACAGGATATGGTCCTAGCGGATTACCACACATAGGTACATTTGGCGAAGTTTCAAGAACTTCAATGATGATAAACGCACTAAATCATATTAAGGAAATTGAATCTGAATTAATAACATTTTCTGACGACATGGATGGCCTTAGAAAAGTTCCTGACAATATACCTAACGATAAAATTTTACATGACAATATGGGAAAACCACTCACAGATATTCCTGACCCTTTTAAAAAATATAAAAGCTTTGGGGAACATAATAATAAAATGTTAGTAGAGTTTTTAAAAAAATTTAAATTTGACTTTATTTTTAAAAGCTCCACAGAAAATTATAAAAAAGGAATATTTAACGATTCAATCAAAAGGGTTCTGGAAAAATATGATGATATTATGAATATAATTTTGCCCACACTTAGAAGTGAGAGAAGAAAAACTTACAGTCCGTTTTTACCTATATGTCCAGATACAGGAAAAGTTTTAGAAATACCGGTTATCGAAATGGATAAAAAAAATAATAATGTAGTTTTTGATAATAATGGAAAAAAAATGAAAGTAGATATTTTAAATGGTAAATGCAAATTACAATGGAAAGTCGACTGGGCTATGCGTTGGTTTACGTTTGATGTAGATTTTGAAATGTATGGAAAAGATTTGATTGAAAGCGCTATATTGTCTAGCAAGATATGTGAAGCCATGGGCAAACAGTCTCCTAATGGGTTCGCTTATGAACTATTTTTAGATGAAAAAGGGGAAAAAATTTCTAAATCAAAAGGTAATGGGATAACCATAGAGCAATGGTTACGATATGCATCACCAGAAAGTTTATCTCTTTATATGTACCAAAATCCAAAGAGAGCAAAAAAACTTTATCCGGACGTTGTTCCAAAGGCAGTTGATGAATACCTATCCTTAATTGAAAAGTTTGATAAGCAAAAATCCAACGAGCAACTCTTAAATCCAGTTTGGCATGTACACAGAGGTTCTCCTCCTAAAGAAAAAATTGTTATGCCATTTTCTATGTTGTTAAATATTGTTGGTTCTAGTAATGCAAAAACAAAAGATGTTTTGTGGAAATTTATTAAAAAGTTTCATAAGGAAATAGACCCAAAAAACCATAAAATTTTAAACGAACTAACTGGCTATGCAATTAATTATTTTATCGACGAAGTTGAACCAAAGAAAAAATTTAAGAAACCGAATAAAAATGAAAAAAAAGCTTTAGAGAACCTTATTGCTGTTTTAAAAAAGGTTTCACAAAATACTCCTGCGGAAGAAATACAAACCAAGATTTATACAACCGGAAAAGAAAATGGCTACAGCGATAATTTGAGAGATTGGTTTAAACTGATATACGAAGTTTGTTTTGGAGAAGAAAATGGTCCAAGAATGGGTTTTTTTATAAGCTTTTTTGGAGTTAAAGAGACAATTGATTTAATGGAAAAAAAGTTGAGAATGTAATTTTAATGTTTTCTTTTTTAAGACCTTTTGTATTTAATCTAGATCCTGAGACAGCACACGATTTAGCAATAAAATCTTTAAAATTCAACTTTCTTCCAAGCAGTCTATTTTCTGTTACAGACGAGGAGATGTTAAGCACTAAGCTTTTTGGAAAAGAAATTAGCAATCCGATTGGTTTGGCGGCTGGTTTCGATAAGAGCGCAGAAGTTTACAATGAAATATTTAAACTTGGTTTTGGCTTTGTGGAAGTTGGAACCGTTACCCCTAAGCAGCAGTATGGTAATGAAAAACCTAGAGTCTTTCGATTAACAAAGGACCATGCTCTAATAAATAGATTAGGATTTAATAACGATGGATCCGAAGTGGTAAGAAAAAGAATTGAAAATAATACTCCGAACAATCTTTTGGGAATTAACATTGGACCCAACAAAGACACAGACAGCATGCATAATGATTTTTTAAAATGTGCAGAAATTTTTTTTCCTTTGGGCGATTATATCACAGTAAATATATCATCTCCGAACACTCCAGGTCTTAGACATTTTCACAAGGAGGATGTTCTTAGAAAATTATTGTCAAACATAAATGAGATAAGAGAAAAAAGTAATTTTAATAAATTTTTTTTATTAAAAGTTTCTCCGGACCTAGAGAATTCTTATGCTGATGGAATTATTAAGTTAATTTTAGAATATAAGATTGACGGAGTAATTTTAACAAATACTACCGACAAAAACAGAGATAGTTTGTTAGATGATAAAAAAAAGGAAACCGGAGGATTGTCGGGAAGACCATTAAAAGATTTATCAACCGAATTCGTTAGAAGATTTTATAAAGAACTAAAAGGTCAGGTACCGATCATTGGAGTTGGGGGAATTGATTCTGGAGAATCTGCATTTGAAAAAATAGCTGCCGGAGCATCTGCAGTACAGCTATATACCGGGCTTATTTACAAAGGACCAACAATTATTAAAGATATTAAAAAAGAGTTAATAGATATTTTAAAAAAGAAAGGTTTTAAAAATATAAAAGAAGCAATAGG
>CAZUWS010000024.1:3867-7712 GCA_964624295.1 uncultured Candidatus Pelagibacter sp.
AGTTAATAGATATTTTAAAAAAGAAAGGTTTTAAAAATATAAAAGAAGCAATAGGCTCCGATTCAAATTAACTATTTAAAAAAATTATATTTTTTTTTATCGAGATCGTACCTAATATGATGTATTAACTCTCTCGCATATGAAAAAGTTACACCAATTAAAATAACCATTATTATTGACAAGAAACCATAAACTATTGGGTTGTTAGCAGAAAGAGCAAGCACGACTTCCGCCAATTTATTGTTTATTTCTCCTGCTGTCTGAGTGGAAAATAAGCTGGAACCTTTTTCTAAAACAAAAGTTTCTATACCCATGATTATTCCTACAGCTAATAACAAAATAGCCAGTAGAGTTTTATATTCTGAAGCATTTAATTTTTCCGATACTTTTAAACCCACGTGCAAACCAACAATGGATCCAGTTATTAAAATAGAAACTAGTATAAAGTCTATAGTTTGAAATTTTATTGCATGAACAATAACCACCAAGCCAGTGATGAAGATTGTCACAAATAAAGATGTGCCAGGAACTAATTTGGTTGGCATTCCAATAATATAAATCATTGCGGGTACCATTATAAACGCACCACCAACACCCATAATCGAAGCGAATATACCCACAATAAATCCCAACATGATTGGTACAATAGCGCTTTCGTAAAGTCCTGATTTATGAAATTTCATTCTAAAAGGCAAACCATGTATCCAATAGTGATCATGTGCTTTTCTTTTTACTACAATTTTTTTTCTTAAATTAATTAATTCTTTATACCCCTTTGCGAACATTAATGTTCCAACTATCACCAACATGTAAATATATGCCAAAGTAATACTTACGTTAATTACTCCTTTTTTTTTAAGATAGGAAAAAATTAACATTCCAACACACGTTCCCAATATACCGCCTACCATAATTGTTATGCCCATTTTATAATCTAGGGTTTTCCTAAACCAATGGTGTAGCGCACCGGATACCGATGTACCTAAAATATTATTCGCTTCATTTGCAACTGCAAATGCAGGAGGTATTCCCATGAATATTAAAACAGGTGTCATTAAAAAGCCCCCACCAATGCCAAACAGCCCAGATATGAAACCAACAATGAAACTTAGTAGCAAAATTACCAAAATACTTACTTGAACTTGCGCAACAGGAAGGAAAAAATCCATTCAGTTTTATTATTCTTTGACACAAACATTGTCAATACACATATATTTGCTTGATTATATATTCGGCTCCAATTATACAGCTATTGGATATTTTATGACTAAAAAATGTGAGCTTACAGGGAAAAGACCTCTAAAGGGGCATAATGTTAGTCACGCTAACAACAAAACAAAAAGGAAGTTCAATCCTGGTATAAAAAAAATAAAATTTAAAAGCGATATTCTAAAAAGGAATATTGCATTAAAGGTATCTAACGCAGCTCTAAGAACTGTAGATTTTAAAGGTGGGATTGATAAGTTTCTTAAATCAGCAAAAGTTTTTAAACTTTCTAAAAGAGCAAAGAAATACAGAAGCAAGATAGTACTTAAAGAAGCTTAAGATTTTATGTTGAGATCTAAACTTTTTTTCGTATTAGCCATTTCGATGGCAGGTCTAGTTGCTATTTCAAATTTTTTAGTACAATTTCCAGTCAATTATTTTGAAATGGACAGCATACTAACTTATGCTGCATTTACATATCCCATAACTTTCCTAATAACAGATCTTGCAAATAGAAAATATGGAAAATTTATTGCTAGAAAAATTGTTTATTTAGGTTTTTTTACTGGAGTTTTATTAACGCTATATTTTTCTACCAACTTTAAAGATTTAATATCAATTAGAATTGCAATCGGATCAGGCGTTGCTTTTTTAATTGCTCAATTATTAGATGTAAATATATTTGATATTTTAAGAAAAAAATTATGGTTTATTGCTCCCCTGGTATCTTCATTGATTGGTTCCATGGTTGATACTTTTTTATTTTTCTCAATCTCTTTCTATAATACGGAAGTGCCTTGGATTTCATTGGCAATAGGTGATTTTATTGTAAAAATATTAATGTCTATGCTGATGCTTATACCATTTAGAATGCTTCTAAAAAAAACTATTCCGAGCGACGTGCAATTGTCCGTAAGATTGTATTAATGCAGAATTTTCTTGTTTGAAAAAAGATCTGTTAATTGATTTATCATCGCATCACCTAGATCATGAACGTCTGTTATTTTAACAGCTTTATTGTAATAACGGGTAACATCATGACCAATTCCAATAGCCAATAATTCTATGGGAGAAAGTTTTTCGATGGAGTTAACTGTACTTTTTAAATCATTTTCTAAATAGTCATTGGCATTTGTTGACAATGTTGAGTCATCAACTGGAGCGCCATCAGATATAACCATTAATATTTTCCTTTCTTCTTTTCTTCTTTTCATTTTATTAAAAGTCCACCTTAGAGCCTCCCCATCTATATTTTCTTTTAGCAATCCTTCTTTAAGCATTAGACCAATATTATTTTTTGACTGTCGCCAAGGTGTATCCGCAGACTTATAAATTATATGTCTTAAATCATTAAGTCTTCCTGGAAATTTTGGTTTTCCTTCGTTTATCCATCTTTCTCTACTTGAACCACCTTTCCAATGTTTTGTAGTGAAACCTAAAACTTCGACTTTAACAGAGCATCTCTCCAAAGTTCTTGCCAATATGTCTGCGCAGACGGCTGCTACAGAAATTGGTTTTCCCCTCATTGATCCTGAATTATCAATCAAGATAGTTACCAAAGTGTCTTTAAAATCTGTTTCTTTTTCTTTTTTAAAAGATAGTGAATTTAAAGGGTCGATTATTACTCTCGTTAATTTAGAGGTATCAAGCACGCCTTCTTCTAAGTCAAAATCCCAAGATCTATTTTGTTTAGCTAAAAGTTTTCTCTGCAATTTGTTAGCTAATTTAGATACAAAACTTTTTAATTGTAAGAGCTGTTGATCTAAAGTTGCTCTTAATCTTTCTAATTCTTCCTTGCCCTCCAAGTTCTCTGCTCTAATAACCTCGTCAAATTGATCGGTATATATCCTATATTTTTTACTATTTTCGGAAAAAACTGTTTTTGGTTTTATATTTGTTTTTTCTCCCGCATCTTCAACATCTTCTATGCTTTTATCGTCTTCTCCAGACATATCTTTTGTGTCCGGAGTCATTGTGTCAACCGAAAGCTCTTGATTTTCTTCTTTCTCAGCAAGCTGGCTATCAGCCTTATCCCTTCTTTCTTGTTTTTCTTGATTTTTTAAATTTTTATCGCTTTCCTCTCTATCTTCGCTATGCTCTTTATCTTCAATATTTAATTCTGAAATCATTTTTGCAATTGAACGGTTAAATTTTCTCTGATCTTTTATGTTATTTTTCAAAAAGTTTAAATTTTTTTTAAAATTTTTGTTAAAATTTATCTTAGATTTTTTGGTTTCTTTAATATTAAAAAAGAAACTTTTCAAATATTCATCAAACGAATCTGCCAATTTAGTTTTATTAGATTCGTGGTTTTTTTTGTTTTCTTTATATTCAGAAAATAAATTTTTTTTTACTCCTAAAAATTTTTCGCTGCCAATTTTTTCATATCTAATTTTTTCAGCAATTTTATAGAGTTTTTTGGACACGTCACCCTTTGGCTTGTATTCTTCAAAGATTTCATTGTTACTATATTTTAGTCTTAAAGCCTCGGAGTCTGCTTTTGCTCTTATTAAAGAAAAATCTTTAATACTATCTATACTGTTTAGTTCTGGAAGATTTACTACTTTATTATTATCTCCCAAATTTGATTTACCAAATTTTATCTCACAATCTTTCTTTTCTGATATTGATTTTATTGT
>CAZUWS010000025.1:0-7210 GCA_964624295.1 uncultured Candidatus Pelagibacter sp.
TATGGTAAAGTTTAGAGTTTACCTCTCTTTGATCAACCTCAAGGTCAGAAATTGCCGTTTTTAAAACCGTATCCCAGTTAACCAAGTTTTTTGCTTTATAGATTAGTTTTTTTTTATACATTGAGTCAGTCGGTTTTACCTGTTAAAACTGGATCAGCTATACTTAAGGGCACAGGTTCTGTTTTTTCGAATTTGCTGAGAAGAGGTAGAATAACAATAAAGTGTATAAAGTAGTACGCTGTAGCTAATCTCGCTATCAACAAATAGGTTCCTTCAGCAGGCATGGCACCCATATATCCTAAAACAAGTACATCAATTACAAGCAGCCAGAAGAATTGTTTGTATATAGGTCTAAAAATTGCTGATCTTACTTTGCTGTTATCAAGCCAAGGAAGAGCCATCAAAATAAAAATAGATGCAAATAACAAAATAACTCCCCCCAGCTTATCTGGAACAGATCTTAGAATTGCATAAAAAGGAAGTAGATACCATTCTGGCACAATGTGTTTGGGAGTTACTAGTGGATTTGCTTGAATATAGTTATCACTATGACCTAGTACATTGGGTGCAAAAAATACAAAGCCAGAGAAAATTATTAAAAATACCAATAATGCAAATAAATCTTTAATGGTTATATATGGATGAAAAGGAACTGTGTCGCTTGAAGGTTTTTTTATCTCAATCCCAACAGGATTATTATTTCCTGGAACATGCAAAGCCCAAATATGTAGAATTACTAAACCTAAAATTAAAAAAGGAAATAGATAGTGAAGGCTAAAAAATCTTGTAAGAGTAGGATTGTCTACCGCGTATCCTCCCCATAGCCATGTGGTAATACTTTCCCCAACAAGAGGTATTGCGCTAAATAAATTTGTGATGACTGTTGCTCCCCAAAAACTCATTTGGCCCCATGGTAGAACGTAGCCCATGAATGCAGTTGCCATCATTAAAAGATAAATTAGCATTCCTAGTATCCATATAATCTCTCTTGGAGATTTATATGATCCATAAAATAAAGATCTAAAAATATGAATATAAACTGCGAGAAAAAACATTGAAGCTCCATTACTATGAGTATATCTAATTAACCACCCGTAATTTACGTCTCTCATTATATGTTCAATACTGTTGAAGGCCATATCTGCATGTGCAACGTAATGCATTCCTAGTACAACTCCTGTTATTATCTGAGATATCAGACAGAAAGTTAAAATTCCTCCAAAGGTCCACCAGTAATTTAAATTTCTAGGAGTCGGATACTCCCTTAAGTGAGCGCTTAAAGATAACAAAGGAAGTCTATCGTTAAACCATTTTCCAAATTTTGAACCAGGCTTATAATGCTCGCTCATAATTTTTAACCAATCTTTATAGTATTGTCGTCAATAAAAGTATACTTAGGTACCTCCATATTAACTGGTGCAGGACCTTTTCTGATACGTCCCGATGTATCATAGTGGGAACCATGACAAGGACAAAACCAACCTTTATATTCTCCTTTATCAGACAAAGGTACACATCCTAAATGAGTACATATGCCCAACATGACCAGCCATTCTGGTTTTTTTACTCTATCCTGATCTTTCTCAGGGTGTTTAAGTTCTTCTAGTTTAACTGATTGAGCTTCTGAAATTTCTGATTCTGTTCGTCTTTTAATGAAAACTGGTTTTCCTCTCCACAAAACTGTTATGGATTTTCCAGGTTCAATTTGACTTAGATCTACTTCTGTAGTTGCTAGAGCCTTAACAGAACTATCTGGGTTCATTTGATCTATAAACGGCCAAATAGTTGCTCCCAACCCTACGGCACCAATTGTGTAACTTGCTGTAAAAAGAAAATCTCTTCTGTTGTTTTTTTTCTCTGGCTTATCCATGGAATTATAATATCATTTATTATTTACAATTAAGACTAATTTATAGATCTTGCCCGGGTCAGAATGACACATTAAAACACGCTAAAATGTTAAGTTTTGGCCTTATAAACAAGAAAGTTATTTTGAATGAAACTAAATTTAGAAACACAAAAAAAAATAGCATCTGAATGGTTTAAGTACCTACAATTAGAAATGTGTAAAGAATTTGAAGAACTTGAAAGAAAAGCTGCAAAAAGAAAAAATATAAAAACTTCAACTTTTAAAAAAGAAATCTGGAATAAAAAAAATCCCAAGGATGGAGGTGGACAATATTATCTCTTAAAAAAAGGACAAATATTTGATCAAATTGGAATTAATTATTCGAAGGTCCAAGGGGTCTTTCCAAAAAATTTTAAATCTAAAATTCCTGGAACAAAAAATAGCTCATCTTATTGGGCCGCCGGAATATCAATTGTAGCTCATATGAAAAATCCTAAAATTCCAGCATTACATTTTAACACCAGATTTATTGTAACATCAAAAAGTTGGTTTGGTGGCGGTATGGACGCAACACCTAGTTATAAGGATAATAAAGAAAAGTTTTTTATTCATGAAAAATTGAAAAAACTCTGTAAATCTAATAAAAAAAATTACACTATTTATAAAAAATGGTGTGATAAATATTTTTACATAAAACACAGAAAAGAACCAAGGGGGATAGGTGGAATTTTCTTTGATTATTTATATAAGGACTGGAAAAAAAATTTTAAATTTGTAAGAGAACTAGGAATATGTTTTCTTACATTATCTAAAGATGTGATTAATAAAAAAGTATTCTTAAAATGGAATAAAAAACAGAAAAGTGACCAGTTCTTTAAAAGAAGAAAATATGTAGAATTTAATTTACTATATGACAGAGGCACAAAATTTGGTTTGAATACCGGTGGAAATATTGACGCAATTTTTATGTCACTTCCGCCTTTGTATGAAAAATAGATAAAATGGAAAAAGAACCTATAACTGTTCAAGGATTAAAGAAGCTTCAAGAAGAATTAGAAGATTTAAAAAAAAACAAAAGACCAAAAGTGGTAGCTGCTATTGCTGAAGCTAGAGCACATGGCGATCTTAAAGAGAATGCTGAATATCACGCGGCTAAAGAACAACAGGGCCATATTGAAGGTAGAGTTTTGGAAATAAATGACATCATAGCAAGAGCGAATGTAATTGACGTATCAAAAATACAAAATACAGGAAAAATTATTTTTGGATCAACAGTAACAGTAAAAGATTTAGAAAACAAAAATAAAAAATCATTTAAAATTGTTGGAAAAGATGAAGCTGACATAAGCAAAAATTTAATCTATTTCAGATCACCAATGGGAAAATCACTTATCGGAAAAACTGCAAAAGAACTTGTGGTTGTAAATACTCCTTCAGGAGAGAAAAATTTTGAAATTCTAGAAGTAAAATATATTTAAATTATTTAAATTTTTTTATTATCTTAGATAAATCGTCATCATTTAAACTAAAATTATTATCTACCCATTTTTTTTTGATTTCTTCAATAGCCTGCCCCATTCCTTTTCCACCTTTTATGCCTTTGTCTAACAAATAATTTCCTGTAAAGGGAAATTTTGGAATAGACATGTTGTCGATTTTTGAAAACATAGAAAGCAAATCTTTTGGGTTAAAATTTTTTTTTGCTATAAAATAAATGAAAAACAAAGATTTAATTTTCTTTTTAGTATGATAAAAAATATTTTTCTTTAAATCTTTTTTAAAAAAACTTTTGTCTCGTTCTACCTCTTTAAAATTCTTACCACAGAAATCAAGATAATCTCTAGTTTCGTTAGAAACGTTATATTTATGAGAAAAATATTCGTGGTTATTTGATCCGTCCACCAAAAGTAAAGCTAAAATATTATCTTTTTCCAGTATTTTTATTTTTAGATTTCTTATAGCAGAAAAATATTTAGTTCTTTCGATATATTTAAACTCTGGAAAAACTAATCTAAAAATATCAAAAAATACTTTATTTTTATAAATCTCTTCAAAATTTTTTAATTTTAAAATTTTATTTAGCTCATCATAGATTCTCTCTTTAGATAATTTCGTAATACCGTTCAAATTTATTTGAATAGCCTTTAAAGTGTCTCTATCAAAATCAAAGCTTGAGTATTGGATTGAGAATCTTATAAACCTTAAAATTCTTAAATAATCCTCTTTTATTCTTTTGTCTGGATCGCCAATAAATTTTATTTTTTTGTTTTTAAGATCAGCAACTCCAGACTGAGGATCAAATATATTGCCTTTTTGGTTAAGATAAATGGCGTTAATTGTAAAGTCTCTTCTTTTAGAATCATCATCCCAATTGTCAGTGAAGGAAACTGTTGCATGTCTTCCGTCGGTAGAAATATCTTTTCTAAGTGTAGTAATTTCAAAATGCTGGTTGTTTAAAATAAGCGTCAATGTACCGTGTTCAATTCCAGTTTTTTTTACTACAACATCTGTATTTTCAAATTTTTTTATTACCTCGTCTGGAGTTAAAACCGTTGCGATGTCAATATCACCAATTTTTTCATTAAGTAAATATTTTCTTACGCAACCTCCAACGAACATGGCTTGTGACTTCTCTTCACGTGAATTTAGTATATTAAAAATTTGCTTTATGTTTTTTGACCTATAGAAAGGAAAAAATAATTTTCCTATAGCTGATAAAATATTCATATTCGTTTGGCTGGGGCGCTAGGATTCGAACCTAGGATGGTGGTACCAAAAACCACTGCCTTACCGCTTGGCTACGCCCCAATTCAATTTTTGATATACCACAAAAAAACGAATTTAAATAGTTTTACCAACAACACACCAGAATTTAGGAAATTTTTTTTTAATTTTTTTTAATCCCAAATCTGCACTCTTTTTTGTTAAAAATACACCAAAACATGCAGAGCCTGATCCGGTAACTCTAGAAAATTGACAATTTTTGATAACTCTTAGTTCAAGTAAAATTTTTTGTATTATAGGAAATTTTGAGATCACAATTTTTTCTAAAGAATTTTCTTGATACTTTAAATAATGAATAATCTTTAATTTTGAGCTTTTCTTATAAAAACTATCTGCTTTTAAATTTTTGTAGACTTTAACTTTTGAATATACATCTTTGGTGGATGATTTTAAAAACGGGTAAACCAAAATAAAATAAAAATTCAGTTTGCTTTTCAAATCAACTGTTTGGTTTAAGTTTTTTTGAAAAACTTGCTTGGAACCAAAAAATAATCTTAAATCCGAACCCAGTTTTCTTGAAAAGTAAGACTTATCCTTTTCAAGCAGTTCCTTTTTTTTTGTAAAATGATTTATTAAAGCAGCCGCATTACTGGAACCTCCTCCTAGCCCTGAAAAAACTGGAATATTCTTTTTAACCAAAATATTATAATTATGACTTCTTTTTATTATTCCTTTAGTTCTCAATAGCGAAAGGCATCTATTCACTGAATTATCTTTTTTCTTAACATTGACACTAAATCTTCCAAAAAATTTGACATTGTCTTTTTGGGTGAGAATCCTGCTTATTCCTATCTTGTCATATAAGTTAATTAGACAAACCAAAGATTGAATATTATGTAGTTTTCTTTTCTTGTTTTTTTTACCAACATTTAAAAATAAATTAATTTTACAATAAGATTTTAAAATTGCCTTGCCCATAAATAGTATTTTTAACTTTTCTCTAGACCAAACAATAATTTATTTTTAATCTTTTGTCTTAATTCTTTTTCAGTGTTTTCTAAAGTTAAAACATATTTCCAATAATATCGCGCCTGAATTTTTTTATCATTCATCCATAAACAATCAGCAAAATGATCATTAACAACGGGATCGTCTGGCATAATTTTAATGGCACGTTCTAAGTAAATTCTAGCCTCTGAAAAATTTTTAAGTTTGTATAGAGCCCAACCCAAAGAGTCTGTGATGTAACCATCGTTTTTTTTTAAATCATCTGCTTTTTTTAACATTGTAAGAGCTTTGTTGGTATTTTTATCTTTTTCGATCCAAGAATAAGCCAAATAATTTATCGTATATGCTTGGTCCGGAAGAACTTCTAATGATAATAATAAATCTTTTTCAGCAAACTCCCAGTTTCCGATTCTTTCATAAGCAGTCCCTCTTCTGTCTAAAACCTTCGGATAAAGTGAATGATCTTTGTTGATTTGTGTCAGAATTTCAGAATACAATTCTATTGATTCCTCATATTTTTTATGGCCTCTCAAATAATTTGCTAAGTCAAAAGTTCGATAAAGACTAATATCTATATTCTTGTAAGCTTTTGACAAAAAATGTACTGCCTCTTTTTTTTTTTCTTGAAGTTCTAATATTAAAGCAACTTCTTTGCTAGCATGCCATTTGTAAAAGGATCCTGCTTTAAATAATTTTTCGTAAATTTTTCTAGATTCATCATATTTTTTTAACATAAGAAAGTTTTCAGCAAGTAAAGCATTGTAAGATAAAAAATTTGGGTTCAAATATTTGGAAAAGCTAATATAAAGGTTTGAAAGTTTATACATTCCTTGGCCGGCAAGAGCATTTGCAAAAGCATAAAATATCTCCGCCAAAATATCTTGAGGGTTTCCACAAGTAAATTTGTTTTTATTTTTTTCTTTGTTTTTTATAGTCTCTCCAAATTGATTTATTAGCAAGTTTCTGGGAAAATTTTTTTTAGTTAAATTGATAATTTCTTCTGCTTCTTTATACTTTCCCTTTTCAAACAAATAATTAGCAAAGAAGAAATTGTATCTATAAAATCTATCCCTTTCGTTCTTGATAATCTTAGTAAATTCTTTTTCTGTATCAGGGGTATCAAAATAACAATGAGCAAAAACCTCTTGTACAAATTTAAAGCTTCCGTAATCAGAAGACATAGATTTTATTAAATCAATACTTTGCCTATTATTTGAATTTGAAATATCTGACCAAATTATCAATGAAGTTTTTAAGGGATTAAAAATTAACTGATTTTCAAAAGTTGGTTCGAGTTTATCAAAATATGATTTTGCTTTAGTATAATTTTTATTTTTAAATTCAAATAAACCTTGAACAAGGTTGCTCTCAAAATTTGATAATTTTTTTTTTTCTAATTTTTTGGAATAGGAATAAGCTTCATTGTATTTTTCTAAATTTAACAAAGATTGAATAAACATTGATGAAAATTTTTCATTGGCATTTTCAGAATCGTCAAGATTATCAAAGAATTTCTTAGCACCTGAATAATCAAAATCATTAAAAGATATCGTGCCAGAAAAATAGCTAGAAACATTTTTAGCGTCTTGATTGAAATCTAATATTTTTGAATATGACGAATTGGATATA
>CAZUWS010000026.1:0-7054 GCA_964624295.1 uncultured Candidatus Pelagibacter sp.
AAATAATAAATTTGCACTTGCTGCTTAATTAACTTGTTAATTAAGTAAACGGGGTCCGGGGCACCTGGCAACAGAACGCCCCTTTAAATATGTTAAGAAAAAAAATTGGTTGGAAATTCGATAATACATACTCAAACTTGTCAGAAAGTATGTTGTCAAAATTAAATCCAACACCTGTTAAAACTCCAGAACTAGTTCTTTTTAATCATAATTTATCAAAAGAAATTGATTTAGATTTTTCTCAGATAGACAATAAAGAATTAGCTTTAATTTTTTCAGGCAATCAATTGCCTGAAGGATCAGAGTCAATAGCCCAAGCGTATGCAGGTCACCAGTTTGGACATTTTACAATTTTAGGAGATGGACGAGCGCTTACGATTGGAGAACATTTAGATAGAAATAAAAATCGTTACGACATACAATTTAAAGGTTCAGGAAAAACTCCTTATTCTAGAAATGCTGACGGAAGAGCAGCTTTAGGTCCGATGCTTAGAGAATACATAATTAGTGAAGCTATGCATAATTTAGGGGTTCCAACTACAAGAAGTTTAGCTGTAATTAAAACTGGAGAAGATGTAGTTCGTGAATCAATTTTAGAAGGAGCAATTTTGACTCGTATTGCCTCTAGCCATATTAGAGTTGGAACTTTTCAGTATGCATTGATTTCCAAAAATAAAAATGATTTAAAAACTTTATTTGATTATACTCTCAAACGTCACTACCCAAATATCAAAAAATCAGGGTCTTCTGCTGTAGATCTTCTAAAAGTTGTTTTAGAAAAACAAATTAATTTAATTTGTAATTGGATGAGAATTGGATTCATTCATGGAGTAATGAATACAGATAATATGACAATTTCAGGAGAGACAATTGACTATGGACCTTGTGCATTCATGGATAAGTATGATCCTGGAACTGTATTTAGTTCAATAGATCATCAAGGGCGATATGCTTATTTTAACCAGCCCAGAATAGCTTTATGGAACTTAGAAAGATTTGCAGAATCTTTGCTTGCTTTAATTAATGATGACAGCAAAGTAGCAATAAAAATTGCTAATGAAGTACTAAAAGAATTTCCAGAAAAATATAAAAAAAAATGGTTAGAAATGATGAAAAAAAAATTAGGTCTAGTTGGTGATGATCCTAAACATGAACAATTAATTATTGAACTGTTGTCGTGGATGCATCAAAACAAAGCTGATTATACAAATACTTTTTGTTATTTGATGAAGGAATATAAGCAAAAAAATGAAATTTATAATGAAAAACAATTTATTTTATGGAAAAAAAAATGGGAAGATCGCATTAAGTTAAATAATAATTCTCAAGAAAAATCATTAAAAATTATGCGTAAAGTAAACCCTCTAGTTATTCCAAGGAATCATTTAGTAGAAGAGGCATTAAAGTATGCAACAGAAATGAATGATTTAAATAAAGTTCACGAATTACTAAAAGTTTTGCAAAATCCATATGATAGTATTTCGGCAACTTCTGTTTACCAATCAACTCCATCCTCGGAAGAAAATTATGTTACATATTGTGGTACTTAAGCAAATAAGATATCAATTTATAAGTTTCAGGACACCTGGCAACAGAACGCCCCTGCTAAAATAATATGAGAGTATTAATCTTCGGAGCATCAGGTTTTTTAGGTAGAAAATTAATTGATATATTAATTAATCAAAAAAAAATAACTTGTTTTAAGGCATTAAGAAAAAAAAGAAGCATAAAAGATGGAAATTCAATTTTTTGTGATTTAAAAAATGTCAACTCTATAAGAAATGCTCTATATCGAATCTCTCCCAGTGTAGTTATTAATTTAGCAGCAGAAGTTTCTTTCAAAAAAAAAACTGATGGGATGTTTTTAGTTAACAGTATAGCCCCTAAAATTATTGCAAATTATTGTAGTTTAAATAACATACATTATATTCATGCATCAGGGACTTTAGTGCATGGTTTTCATAATAAAGTTTTTAGTAAAAAGATTAGTTACAATCCTGACACAGAATATGGAAAGTCTAAATTAATTGGTGATTTAAACATTATAAAATCTAATTGTTTTTACTCTATTTTAAGATTCCCCGGTATTTATGGATATAGTGGACCTGAACATTTAGGCATAAATGTTTCAATTAAAAATGCTTTGAATGATAAAAAACCAATACTTTATGGAGATGGACTTTCTAAAAGAAATTATATTTTTGTAGATGATGCGGCTAGAATAATTTTAAAACTAATTAAAAAAAAGAAAAAAGGCATATTCTATATTGGTGGTGAAACAGTTACTTTTAAACAAATGTTTAAAGATATTTATAATTTTTGGTTTCCTGAAACAAAAATAATAAAAGGAAAATTAAAAAATAAAACTCAGGATCAATTAAGCGTAATAAGTAAAAATTTTTCTTTTTACACTACTTTCCGTAACAGTTTAAAAGAAATTAATAAAAAAAAAATAAAACATGTCCAGTAAAATTGGCATATTATCTGACATACATGGGAATTATGATGCCCTTGAAGTAGTAATTAAAAATGCAAAAAAAAAAGGAATTGTTAATTTTATTTTTTGCGGTGATTTGGTTGGTTATTATTATGAGCCAAAAAAATGTATTGATCTACTTTCTAAATTTAAAGTTGATTACATCAAAGGTAATCACGAAATTATGTTGGCAGATTATATAAATAAAAAAATTAACAAAGAGGAAATAATATCTAAATATGGTAATGGATTATTTAAAGCGATAGAACAATTGTCTACTAAACAGATTGATTTTCTCCTATCGCTAGATCACGTAAAAACAATAAAACTAAATAACAAATTATTAAAAGTTAGTCATGGATCACCATGGAGTCCTTTTGATTATATTTATGCAAATTCTTCAGATGAAAAGTTTCTCAAGTTTAATAGTTGCAAAGAAGACATTTTTATTCTTGGTAATACCCATCATCAAATGAATATTAAAAAATATTCAAAAGTTATTTTTAATCCAGGATCTGTAGGACAACCAAGAGACATCAGGGGGAAAGCGTCTTGGGCTACTTTAGATAAAAAAAGCTTCAAAGTTGATTTTTTTTGTGAAGAATATGATAAAAGGAAATTGCTTAAACAGGTTAAAGAGATTGAAAAAGAAAATCATTATAACTATAAAGCTTTAATTGAAAAAAAAAATTAGCTGTCTTATTTATTTTTATGTATCAAAAAGAATTAAAAATTAGAAAAAGAATATTAGTAAGTGGAATTGGTGGTGAAGTTGCCCAGGGAGTTAGTAGAATTATTAGGGAAAATTTTCCTTCTTGTGAAATACATGGTTCGGAATGTGAAGAAAAACATAATGGAAAATTGTTTGCAGACAAATTATTAAAATTACCCAAAGTGTCATTTAAAAAAAAATATATATTTAATTTAAATTCTTATATTAAAAAAAATAAAATAGACTTGTTTATACCAATGAGCGATAAGGAAATTAATTTATTTATTTTAAATAAAAAAAAAATAAAAGTAAAAAAATCTATTATTCCCTCAAGCAAACTTGTGAAGATTGGTATTGATAAATATAAAACTCATTTATTTTTAAAATCGTTAAAAGTTAATCATCCATGGACGTTTCTAGCAAAAGATTATAAAAAAATTCCTAAATTTCCATGTATTGTAAAACCGAGATACGGCAAAGGATCAAAAAGTATATTTTGTTGTAAAAATTTTAAAGAAGCTAAATTCTTTTCTAAATACATGGATGAATTAATATTTCAAGAATTGTTAATTCCATCAAAAAAAGAAGTCACGTGTGCAGTATATAGATTTAAAAATAAGAAAATAAAAGTGATACAGCTTATGAGAAAATTAAAAGAAAGTTATACATCTTGGGCAAAAGTGATTAAAAACCAAAAGATTGAAAAATTGTGTAAAAAAATTGCTGAAGAAATAGATTTTTTTGGTCCTGCAAATTTTCAATTAATTCTAACAAAAAAAGGTCCGATGATTTTTGAAATTAATCCAAGATTTTCATCAACTGTTTTAATGAGAAACTATCTTGGATTTACAGATTTGCTTTGGAGTTTCCAAGAAAAATTTGGTCTTAAGTTAACAGAAAATAAAATTAAAATTGGAAGAATAATATCAAGGTATGATGAAGTAAATTTTTTAAACTAGGTTAAATTCATGAAAAAAAAACTTGTAAAAAATAAAGACGGACTATTAAGTGTTAATAAAAAACCAAGTCAAAAAGAATTAAAAAATCTATATAAAAATCTCTATTATCAGAAAAATCTGTCCAACAGCTATAAAAAAAAATACTCATATGAAGAAATAAAATTTAATGAATTAAATTTTAGATTACCTCAACTTTTTTTTAAAAAAAAACATAAATCAATACTAGATGTTGGGACAGGAGAAGGTTACCTATTAAGCTTTTTTACAAAACAAAATTATAAATGTTATGGTGTTGATTATTCAAAACATGGCATAACAAATCAAAATCCAAGATTACTTAAAAAAATAGAATTTGTTAATTGTGATATTATAAAAGATAATTTTTTCATAGGTAAAACATTTGATGTAATTTTTTTAATGAATGTAGCCGAACATGTGCCAAGTTTTAATGCTTTGATTAAAAAAATTTATAAGAAATTAAAAAAAGGAGGTTTATTGATAATTAAAGTTCCTAATGAATATGACATTGTACACAATAAATATCTAAAAAATAATAATTTGAAGAAAGAACAGTTGCAAATATTTAATCCTTTGCATCACTTAAACTATTTTAATAAAGACTCTTTAAAAAAATCTGTATTAAATAACTTTAATCTAAAATGTTTAACAATGTACTCGGATTTTCCTATTGAAATGTTCATTCTAAATAAATTTACTAATTATTATAAAAATAAAAGTTTTGGTAAAAATGCACACGATTTAAGAGTAAAAATAACAAACTTACTAGCTGAACATAATAAGCTTGATAAAATACTTAAGTATTATCAAATCAGTCTTGAAATTGGTTTAGGGAGAGATATTACCGCAGTTTTTGAAAAGTAATCCTTAAACATGTGAAAAAATAAAACTGTATTCTTTTTGCCAAGCAATCTCGTACTTTTTTTCTAAAAGAAATTGATAGGTAATATTGTTTCTTAAATTTTCTTCAGATTCAGAATGAATCTCTACACAAATTAATTTAGGTCTATAAATTTCAAAACTTAAAGACTCCAAGACATCTTTCTCTGTATTTTCTACATCTATATTTAAAAAATCGATAACCTTACCTTTGTATTTTGTTTTGCTCAAAACACTATCTAATGTAGAGCATTCGACATCTGTAGTTTCATAACCATTTGGAAAATTTTTTTTAGCAAAACTTTCATCGGTAGTGTTTAAAACATTCATCTTTCTTCTATAATACAGTGTGATTTTATTTTTTTTTTTATTTGTTATCGCAAGATTAAAGTTGTAGTCATCTCGTCTTGCGAATTTAAAAAGCTCTGTAGAGAGAGGATTTGCATCTATGTTTATACCGCTCCATTTTTTTTTATGGAGTAAATAAGTGTTGTTCCAAAAGAAAGGATGATAAGAACCAACATCAACATAAAAACCACTGTCTTGATTTTTAAAATAATCTGACACAAACAAATCTTCTCCAAAGCATGAATATTGTTTTTTGGGAAAAAAATTTTTATGTTTCCAATAAAGGTTATAAATATTTGAAAAATATTTATACATTTTTATTTTATGAATTTATTTAAATTTGGCTGAAAATATTTTGGTCCCTTCATTACCTTGCCTTGCTCGTTGTATATAGGTTTTCCGTCTTCACCTAATTTGCTCATATTTGACCTTTGTACTTCATCAAAACATTTGTCCAAATCAATTCCAAAAGCATGTCCAGCCCCATATGTAACATACAAAATGTCTGTAAGTGAATCGGCGACTTCTTTTAAATCTTTATCCTTTAAGGCCTGGGCAAATTCGTCAAGCTCCTCCTTGATAAGATCGTATCTAAGTTTCACTATTTTATCTGAAGGAAATTCACTTTTTGTCTTTACTTCTTGGCCAAAGACTTCCATAAATTTTTTAACGCTATTAAAGTTTGTCATAAAATCTCCACAGTTATTTCTTAATTTATTTACAATTCTCTATGCATAATATAATTTGGTATATCAATGAAATATAGAACGGAATTTGATTCTATAGGCAAAATTAAAGTTCCTGGTGATAAGTATTGGGGTGCATCAACTCAGAGATCCAACAAGTACTTTGATATTGGCGACTTTCTTGTAAGACCAATTTTAATTCGTTCTATAGCTGTCATTAAAAAAGCTGCGGCTATAGTAAATGCACGAAACGGAGACTTAGAAAAGAGAATAAGCAAATATATAGTTAAAGCAGCCGATGAAATAATAAAAGGAAAGCATGACAATCATTTTCCTTTAAAAGTTTGGCAAACAGGTTCCGGAACCCAAACTAACATGAACGTTAATGAAGTAATCTCAAATAGAGCAATACAAATGATGGGTGGTAAAATGGGAACAAAAAAACCTGTTCACCCAAATGATCATGTAAATAAATCTCAATCAACCAACGATGTTTTTCCAACTGCAATGCATATAGCAATTGCCATTAAAGCTAGGAATAAATTATTACCTTCATTAAAACTATTAGAGAAAGAACTGGGTAAAAAAGTAAGAAAATTCAGTAAAGTAGTTAAGTTGGGCAGAACTCATTTGCAAGATGCTACGCCTTTAACTTTGGGACAAGAGTTTTCCGGGTATCACTCTCAATTAAAAAAATGTATTGAAAGAATAGAGAGAGCTTTAAACTAAATATACTATTTAGCTCTAGGTGGTACTGCTGTTTGTACAGGTCTAAATACTAAAAAAAATTTTGATAAAAAGATCGTAAAAGAAATAAAGAAAATAACTAAACTTCCGTTCAAACCAACAAAAAATAAATTTGCAGCTCTAGCTGCCCATGATTCAATAGTTAACTTTTCTGGAACAATGAACACGACTGCTGTTTGTTTAATGAAAATAGCTAACGATATAAGATTTCTTGGTTCAGGTCCAAGAG
>CAZUWS010000027.1:0-7024 GCA_964624295.1 uncultured Candidatus Pelagibacter sp.
GTTAAATATAGAATGTATGTTTGGTCTTAAAATTTTTATAGCAAGCTCCTTTTCGCTATTATCAATTTTTATTTTTGCAAAATGAACTTGTGCTATAGAGGCTGCTGCAACTGGTTCACTTAGAGATAAAATATTTTTAAAAGATTCAGCTCCTATTTCTTTTTTTATAATATTTTTAGCTTTTTCCGTGCTGAAAGCAGGCAATTTGTCTTGTAATTTTTCTAATTTTTTAGCAATTTCTTCTCCAATAATGTCTGGTCTAGTAGCTAGAAATTGACCGAGTTTAATAAATGTTGTACCCATATCTTCTAGAGACTGACACAATTTTTCTCCAGAGGATTTTTTTAAATTTTCTATTTTTTTTGATGAGCCAATAGAAAATATATTAAATATAAACTTGAGACTTTTAGGAATTGGTTTGATTTCATCTAGCGTTTCGACAGCACCTGAAACAGATAATTTTCTTAAAATCTTTAATAAACTATAAATTTTTTTGAACATTGCTAAATTTTCCAACCAGAATGAATCGAAGCTATACCTCCAGATAAATTCCTGTATTCTACTTTTTCAAAACCATTTGATTTTATAATCTCTAGCAATTCTTCCTGATTATAGAAACTCTTAATACTGTTGACCAAATATTCATAAGGTTCCGATTTTCCCACTATATACTTGCCTAAATATGGAATTAGTTTTGAGTATCTTTTGTAGATTTCTGCTAAAATTTCGTTGTTTACTTTAGCAAATTCTAAGCACAATATTCTTCCTCCTGTTTTTAGAACACGTCTAGCTTCCTTTAAAGAAAGATTTATATTTGAGAAATTTCTTATTCCAAAGCTTACGGCATATATATCGAAAGTTTCATCTTTAAAAGGTAATTTTTCTGCAGGACAACAATACCATTTAATTTTATCTGAACTTTTTAATTTTTTCTTTCCAGCACTAAGCATAAATTTATTGGGTTCCACACATGTCACTTTTCCCAAAAAGTTAGTTTTGTTTAAAAAAGCTTTGGCTACATCTCCTGTCCCAGAGGCCATATCCACTAAGTGATCATCTTTTTTGGGGTTCATCCAGTCCATTAATCGATCTTTCCAGACTCTATGTGCTCCAAAAGACATTAAATCATTCATCAAGTCATATTTATTAAAGACTTCATCAAAAACCTTTTCTACATGTTTCTTTTTAGACTGATTAATATTTTTCATTTCCTACGAGGTTAAATGTTGACCTAAATATTTCAAACATATATATGTCCCATTGATGCCTAACACAAAATCAGCCATTAGAAGGGTAAAAAGAGTAAAAAAGCAGTCTTTGGTCAATAAGCTTAGAAGAAGTCGTTATAGAGTGGCCATAAAAAAAATGAATAAATTGATTGAAAAGAAGGATATTAAAGAAATCAAGAAGTTTTTTCCGACCTTTCAGTCAGAACTCATGAGAGTTGCTAAAACAGGGGTTGTAAAAAAGAAAAATCTTTCCAGAAAGATCTCAAGAATTTCTCAGAGAATAAAAAAAATCAATAATTAGTTGTAATCAATTTAAGGTTGTTAAACTTTTTCCGATTATACTAGATTGGAATTTTTTTTTTTAAACTAGATATAGACAATTATTATTTAAGGTTGAAAACTGTTTTTTTTAATTTCATCTCCTACGATTATTTTTTTAAATTAATTTTTTTAATTTCATCTCCTACGATCATTTTACAACTCAGCTTCAATTATTTTTTTTTCTTATAAGAAAAAAGTTGAACTAAAAAAAAATTTTTTATAGAAACTAATTTCTTTTTAAAATAATTGATATGGAAAAATCTTTTAAAGCTACCAAGAATTTTGTTGCCGAAGAAAGTCTTTTGAATTGGAATTTAGTTCAAGAAAACTTCAGAAAAGCTTTTGGCGCAGAGATTTATTCTAGTTGGTTAAAGAATATTTCTTTAGTTAAAGAATACAACCATTATGTAGTTTTGGGTGTACAAACTAGATTTTTCAGGGATTGGATAACTTCAAGGTATGCAGACAAAATTTTAAGTGAATTACAAAAACACAAATTAAGCATCAATAGAATTGAATTTAAGATTGAAGGAGAAAAATTAGACGGTAAGTCATTACCAATCAAGACAGATGGTAATAATATAACAGAAATAAAAGATGGGGTTTTAAACTACAATAGATTAAATCCTAATTTAAATTTTGAAAATTTTGTTGTTGGCAAAAGTAATAAAATTGCCTTTTTATCAGCTAAAAAAATATCTTCCCAACTTTCTAGATACAATCCATTGTTTATATATGGTGGTGTAGGATTAGGAAAAACTCACTTAATAAATGCAATAGGTCTTGAATTACAAAATAATTCCAACGTTATGTTTATCTCAGCAGAAAGGTTCATGTATCAATTTATTAAATCTATCAAAAAGAATGAAATGGTAAGCTTTAAAGATTTTTTTAGAAAAGCCAATGTATTTATAATCGACGATATACAATTCATTAGAGGAAAAGAAGGTTTGCAGGAAGAATTTTTTCATACATTTAATAGTCTATTTGATAAAAGTGCACAAATTATAATTTCTTCTGATCGTCCACCCAACAAACTTGATAGGGTTCAGGACAGAATAAAGTCGAGATTATCTGGAGGACTTGTTGTTGATATTGGAGTACCAGATTATGACTTAAAACTAAATATTTTGAAAAAGCGAATAACAGAATTCCAAAACTCCTTTCATGAATATCCTAATTTAAATGAGGAGATCATCGACTACATGGCTAAAGAATCCAATTTAAACATTAGAGAGTTAATTGGTATATTTAATAGAGTTGTAGCTTTTAGTAAGATGAACAAGAAGCCTCTGAGCGTTAATGATTGTAAAATAATTTTGAAAGATGTTCATAATAACAACAAAGTAATAAGCATTGATAAAATTCAAAATGTAACCTCAAATTTTTTTAGCATTAATTTACAAGAAATGCTTTCACAAAGAAGATCGCGTCCTTTGGCTAGACCAAGACAAATAGCTATGTACTTAGCTAAAAAACTTACAACACGTTCTTTACCTGAAATAGGCAGAAAATTTGCTAATAGAGACCATACAACTGTAATTCATGCTGTGAAAACTATTCAAAAATTATCCCAAGAAAACAGTTTGATGAAGAAAAATATTGAAGAAATAACATCCATAATTTTGAGCGATTAAAATGCAGTTTCAAATAAAGCGCGATGTGCTACTTAAGTCACTGTCAATAGCACACAACATTATTGAAAGAAAAAATACTTTACCAATTTTATCGAATGTTCTTTTGGAAATTAAAAATAATAAACTAAATATAGTTGCAACTGATTTAGATCTTATATTTTTTGATGAAATCTCAGATTTTAAAGCAGATAAAGAGGGTAGCACAACAACATCTGCAACAGTATTGTATGACATCTTAAGGAAACTACCATCAAACCTAGACGTTTTATTTACTTTACAAAATGAAAACAAACTAAGTATTTCTGCTAAAAATTCAAAATTTAATCTTCTATGTTTACCAGTTGATAATTTTCCAAATTTTAACGAGTCTTTCAAAACAAACCCAGTCAATCTTGACAGAGAAATGCTATTAACTTTGTTAAACAAAACAAAAATATCAATGTCTAATGATGAAACGAGGCATTATTTAAATGGAATTTTTATTCATATTACGGAGTCAGACAAAAGGTCATATCTGACAGGTGTTGCAACTGACAGTCACAGGCTTTCATCTAGCAGTATTCCTCTTGAAAAAATACAAGATTTTAAAGCCTTTATTTTACCTAAGAAAGCAGTTTTCCAACTTTGTAATTTGTTACAAGATAGTAAAGAACAGGTTCTGCTTTACTCTGGAGATTCTAAAATTCAATTTCAAATAGGAAATTCAAAGATAATATCTAAAATTATTGATGGAAAGTTTCCAGACTACAAAAAGGTTGTGCCACAAAATAACAATAAAACTTTAACTGTAAATGCAAAAGATTTTATTCATTCTATCGAAAGAGTTATTACGGTCTCTATTGATAGAAAGGAAGGCGTTAAGATTGCTCTTAAAAAAGATGAAATTCAGCTATTTGTTAATAGTTCGTCTTCTGGGGAAGGAAAGGAAACTTTAAAGGCTCAATATAATTCAGATGACCTAACAGTCGGTTTTAATTCTAGGTATTTGCTTGATATAGCATCCGAAATTCAAGATGAAAAATTAATAATGAATTTAAATGATTCAACCTCTCCGGTATTAATCCAAGATAAATCTGACAAACAAAGCTATTTTGTAATTATGCCAATGAAAATTTGAAATATATTGATTTTAAGAAAAAAAATTAATTTGTCTCATATTAGCCTTATCAATCAATGATAATTTACTCCCCCATCTTAGGTTCGTTTTATATAACTAAAAAAAGATGATACAATCAGCCTTCTAGTTTAAAATGAAAAATAGCGAAAATACCAATTCCAATAAAAATTATCGTGCAGACTCGATCAAAGTTTTAAAAGGATTAGATGCTGTTCGTAAAAGACCGGGCATGTATATTGGAGATACAGATGATGGTTCTGGTTTGCACCATATGGTTTTTGAAGTAGTAGACAATTCTATAGATGAAGCAATAGTTGGTTTCTGTAAAAATATAACTGTTACTATACACAAGAACAATTCTGTTACAGTCGAGGATGATGGAAGGGGTATACCGGTAGATACACACAAAGGAGAAAAAAAATCAGCAGCAGAGGTTATAATGACACAACTGCATGCAGGTGGTAAATTTGATCAAAATTCTTATAAAGTTTCCGGAGGACTACATGGTGTTGGTGTGTCAGTTGTTAATGCTTTATCAGAAAAATTAGATTTAACTATATTTAGAGATGATAAAGAATATTTTGTATCTTTTGCAAATGGAAAAACAAAAAATCCAATTAAATTTATAAAAAAAACTAAAAAATCTGGTACAAAAATTAACTTTCTTCCTTCAAAAGATATTTTTTCATCTATTAAGTTTAGTGCTGCGATATTACAAAAAAAAATGAGAGAATTAGCCTTTTTAAATAAGGGTTTAACAATTAATTTGATAGACGAAACTCATGCTAAAACAAAAACTTATGAAAATAAATATGATGGAGGAATTAGCGAATTTGTTACATTTTTAGATCAAAAAAAATCGATTTTAATTAACAAAAACGAAAAGGCGGTTTTTAAAAAACCACTTTATCTAAAAGGGGAAAAAAATAATGTAATAGTAGAGTGTTCTTTAGAATGGAATGCTGGATTTTCAGAAGAAGTGTTGGCCTTCACAAACAATATTCATCAAAAGGACGGAGGAACACACCTTCTGGGCTTTAGGAGTTCATTGACAAGAATAATAAATAAATATGCTTCTGAAAAAAATTTAAACAAAAAAAATA
Source organism: uncultured Candidatus Pelagibacter sp. (assembly GCA_964624295.1). GTDB lineage: Bacteria > Pseudomonadota > Alphaproteobacteria > Pelagibacterales > Pelagibacteraceae > Anoxypelagibacter. The sequence continues at coordinate 5,408 of CAZUWS010000027.1, forward strand.
AAGTAACCATAGGTGGAGAAGACATAAAAGAAGGACTAACGGCAATTTTGTCAATTAAAATGCCAGATCCGAAATTTTCATCTCAAACCAAAGATAAATTAGTTTCATCAGAAATAAGAAATATCGTCGAGTCCATAGTAGGTGATAAAATTTCAGTTTGGTTTGACCAAAATCCTTCAGTTGTAAGGATGGTTTTAGAAAAAGTTTTACAAGCTGCAATAGCCAGAGACCTTGCAAGAAAAGCCAGAGACAGCGTTAGAAGAAAGGGTACATTAGAATTATCTGGTTTACCTGGAAAGCTAGCCGATTGTCAAATTTCTACAATGGAAGGAACAGAACTGTTTATTGTTGAGGGAGATTCTGCAGGAGGATCTGCTAAACAAGGCAGAAAAAGAGAATTTCAAGCAGTTCTTCCATTAAGAGGAAAAATTTTAAATACATATGTTAGTGAAACTAAAAAAATTAATGGAGCTAACGGTGCTCATGAAACCAAAACTTTGTCTAAGATGATGTCATCAAATGAAATAGTTACATTAATTAATGCACTGGGAACCGGTTCCAAGGATTTTGACATAGAGAATTTAAGGTATGAAAAGATTATTATTATGACAGATGCTGATGTAGATGGATCCCACATAAGAACTTTATTGCTTACTTTTTTTAATAACCGACCATTTAACCAGTTAATTGAGAAAGGTCACTTATATTTAGCACAACCTCCTCTTTTTAAAGTCACCAAAGGTACAAAGAGTACTTATATAAAAAATGAAAAAGATTTAGAGAAATATATTTTAAAATTATCTGAAAATGGTTCTAAGAAATTAAAAAAAGCTGATCTAGAAAAATTTATTAGTGATCAAAAACAAAAGTTAAATATACAGAGATTTAAAGGTTTAGGAGAAATGAACCCCGAAGAATTATGGCAAACTACATTAAATCCCGAAAATAGAACTTTGTTAAAAGTTCAATACTCAAAGGAAACTAGAGATAAATCAAAAGAAGATCAGAATATTATTAAGATACTTATGGGAGATGATGTGGCTCCAAGAAAAGATTTTATTACCAGTAGAGCTCTGGAAGTTGAAAATTTAGATATTTAGTTCAATGAACTTATCCGACCTCTTCAAATCGGAAGAGAATTTACAGTTAGAAAAAAAAACGTTAGTTTTTTTGAGATGGATTGCAATTATTGGTCAATTGATTGCAATATCTACGGTTTATTTCGTTTTTAAATTTGAATTTCCAGCTCTTTATTGTTCTTTAATAATTTTTTTAGGAGCAACAACCAATCTTTATTTACATTTTTGGTTTAAAAAAAATGAGTTAAGTAGTTTAGACTCAACATTTTTCTTATTTTATGATCTTTTCCAATTAAGCTTTCTATTATTTTTAACTGGTGGGATAAAGAATCCTTTTGTAATTTTTTTGATCGTGCCTTCAATAGTTTCTTCTACACTACTAACTTTAAAAAATACCTTCACACTAGCATTGGCTACAATACTATTTTTGATATTGATTACATTTTATCATTTCCCATTACCTCATCCTGGCAATCTCCATTTTCATGTACCAAATTACTATTTATATTCAGTACCGATGGCGGTGGTTATTGCCCTT
>CAZUWS010000028.1:0-6689 GCA_964624295.1 uncultured Candidatus Pelagibacter sp.
TGTTTATAAATTTGTATTTTAAATATGTAGTGATTTAGCTAAGCAATAGCCTAGCGTGCACTTTGTGAGAGTGTGAGTGTAAGATAGCAATGTTTTTTCGTCTTTGCATTGGTAGTGTTTGTAACAAATTATAAATTAAATTCAACCCCAGATTATTGGGACAAAAACTTAAATCTTAGTCTTTGTCCCAATTGATTATTTTGCTGGTAATTAAGATTTAAGATTTCTGTAGATTTACCGCGGCAGGTCCTTTTTCTCCGTTCTCTACATCAAAAGTAAGCTCATCACCTTCGTTTAAATATTTTAAACCAGCTGCTCTTACTGCTGAAGAATGAACGAAAACGTCCTTTTCCTTATCTTCTCTTTCAATAAAACCATATCCTTTAGTTCCATTGAACCACTTAACTTTTCCTTTTAGACTCATTTTTTCTTCCTTAGTTATTAACTTAATACTGATAAATCTAATATTATTAAATTTATCAATATCGCTCTTTAATCTATTTAAAGAATAAATGTCAAGCTAATGATCGGCTTTAAATAAAAAAATTTAGAAAAAATACCCATTTACTACACTAATAAGTAAAGAATAGTGACCAATATTAGGGCGCCTAGGGCTACGGAAATCATCTTCTTGTTCTCAAAGAATCTGGCTATCTTGTTAAAACTTGGTTCGATATAACCTAGGCCCTGTTGTCCTGTTGTGTCAGATGATTTTTTAAAACCTCGATCTCTTCCTATTTTAAGAAATCTTGTTTTTCTCTGATCGTATATTTTTTCTCCTGATAAATTTTCAAAATCTTTTAAATTTTTTATAATTGATTTCTTAATTTCAGAAGCTATTTTATCAGAATCTCTATGAGCCCCTCCTAAAGGTTCCGAAATAATCTCGTCAATGATTCCTAATTTTAACAATTCATCTGCGGTTAATTTCATAGCTTCAGCTGCTTCCAAGGATTTGCTAGGATCTCTCCAAAGAATAGAAGCGCATCCCTCGGGAGAGATAACAGAATAAATTGAATGTTCTAGCATTATAACTTTGTTTGAAGAAGCTAATGCGATTGCTCCACCTGATCCACCTTCTCCAATTATGATTGAAATATTTGGAACCTTTAATGACATACAACACTCTATTGAACTTGCTATAGCAGCGGCTTGACCTCTTTGCTCTGCACCTATTCCAGGATAGGCGCCAGGTGTATCTATAAAAGAAACAACTGGAATTTTAAATCGATCAGCAAGCTTCATTAGTCTTATACACTTTCTGTAACCTTCTGGTTTCATCATTCCAAAATTTCTTTCCAACCTAGTATTTAAACTGTCTCCTTTCTCTTGTCCTAAAATTAAAACAGACTTTCCTTCAATTAATCCAAAACCAGCAATTATTGATTTGTCGTCAGCAAAAAGCCTGTCTCCTGATAACAATGTAAAATCTGAAAAAATTTTATTAATATAAAAATTTGCCCTTGGTCTATCTTCATGTCTAGCAACTTGGGTTTTTTGCCAGCTATCTAGACTGGAATATGTCAGAGCTAACTTGTCGTCGATTTCATTTTGAATTTTTTGGATCTTACCTGTATCAACTTCAGATATTCCATCTTTATCAAATGGATTTTTTGAAGACTCAAGATCTTCTTCAAGAGTTTTTATTTCTTTTTCAAATTCTAAATAGTTTCTCATAAATCTTTAAAGTAAGAATGATATTAGTAATCTTAATAAAATTCAAATATGTCAATAACGCAAAACAAATATGTCAATAAAGTGTTGTTAAATTACTTATTATTTGTTGTATTCTCTATTAAATGAAAAAGATCAAGATTAACAATTTGCAAGTTGATGAACCTTTGTTCAAGTTTCTTAATGAAGAGGCTATTCCGGGTACAAACATAAATGTTGATAAATTCTGGGAAGACTTTGACAAAGCCGTCCATAATTTAGCGCCCATAAATAAAGAATTGTTAAAAAAGAGAGACCAAATTCAAAAAAAAATAGATGAGTGGCATCTGTCAAAGAAGGGTGCTGCCTTTGATAAAGATCAATATTTTAATTTTTTAAAATCAATAAATTATATTGTTGATGAAAAGGAGGATTTTAAAATTAAAACATCCAATGTTGATGAGGAGATAGCAAACATTGCTGGTCCACAATTAGTTGTACCAGTAGATAATGCTAGATATGTATTGAATGCAGCAAATGCACGTTGGGGAAGTTTGTATGATGCTTTGTATGGCACCGATGTTATTTCGGGAGATAAAGGTAAAGGATATAATCCCGAAAGAGGTTATAAGGTTATAAGTTATGTTAGAGATTTTTTAGATCAAGTTGTCCCTCTTTCAAAATCGAAATGGAAAGAAATAACCAAAATTCAAATAGGAGATGATAAATTAGTTTTATTTTTTAAAAATGAAAAATGCTATATTAAAAATAATGATCAATTCATTGGTTTTAATGGAGAAAAAAATAATCCAAAATCAATTTTATTAAAAAACAATAACCTTCATATAGATATTATAATTGACCCAAATAGTTCAATTGGAAAAGATGATTTAGCAAACATAAGTGATGTAATGATTGAATCGGCTATATCAACGATTGTAGACAATGAAGACTCTGTTGCTGCGGTCGATGCCAAAGATAAAGTCAAATGCTATAGAAATTGGCTTGGCCTCATGAAGGGTACTTTGCAAGCAGAAATCCAAAAAAATGGAAAAAAATTTACTCGAAAATTAAATCCTGACAGAAATTATACTAGAGTGGATGGATCAAAAATCATATTGCATGGCAGATCCTTATTACTTAATAGAAATGTAGGTCACCTCATGACAAATCCATCAATACTTTTGAGCGATGACTCAGAAATTCCTGAAGGAATAATGGATGCATTTATTTCAACGCTTTGTGCCATACATGACTTAAAAAACAAAAAAAATTCTAGAACAGGCTCTTTCTACGTAGTTAAACCCAAAATGCATGGTCCAGATGAAGTTGGATTTACAAACGATCTATTTGGAAAAGTTGAAGAGGTTTTGGGATTAAAAAAATATTTTATTAAAGTTGGAATAATGGATGAAGAAAGAAGAACAACAGTAAATTTAAAAGAATGTATTAGAAAAGTTAAAGAAAGGGTTGTGTTCATCAATACTGGGTTTTTAGATAGAACTGGTGACGAAATGCATACCTCGTTTGAAGCTGGACCAATGATTTTTAAAGGTGAAATGAAAAAATCTACTTGGCTAAACACATATGAAGATTGGAATGTTGACATTGGTTTGTCGTGTGGTTTTTCTGGTAAGGCACAAATAGGAAAAGGAATGTGGGCTATGCCTGACAGAATGGCTGATATGATGAAACAAAAAATAAATCATCCTAAGTCAGGTGCTAACTGCGCATGGGTCCCTTCTCCAACTGCAGCAACATTGCATTCAATGCACTATCATCAATTAGATGTTTTTAAAAAACAGAAACAACTTACATCAAGAGTAAAAGCAAAATTAGAAGATATATTAAACATTCCTGTAGCAGATAGACCAAATTGGTCTGTTGAAGAAATTAATAGAGATCTAGAGAATAACGCTCAAGGAATTTTAGGTTATGTGGTTAGATGGATTGATCTAGGTGTTGGTTGCTCTAATGTTCCTGACATTAATAATGTAGGCCTAATGGAAGATAGAGCTACGCTTAGAATCTCTTCACAACATATAGCAAACTGGCTTCATCATAGCATTTGTAGCAAAGAACAGGTTTTAAAGGTTATGAAAAAAATGGCTTCAATTGTAGACAAACAAAATGTCAAAGACAAAAATTATCAGTCCATGTCCCCGGACTTTGAAAAATCCATAGCTTTTTCAGCGGCTTGTGATTTAGTATTTAAAGGAAGAGAACAGCCATCCGGATATACAGAACCTTTGTTACATAAAAGAAGATTGGAAAAAAAAGCTAATCAGTAGAAACTGGAACTCTATTTTTAAAAGCCGATACTAATGTTCCATCATCCAATTGTTCTATTTCGCCTCCAACTGGCAAGCCTTGTCCAAGTTTGGATACTTTTATTTTATCATTTTTAATAACATCTTCAATGTAGTGAGCAGTTGTTTGACCTTCGACAGTAGCGCTAGTAGCAATAATAACTTCTTTTAAATTATTTTTTTTAATCCTTTTAACAAGTGAATCTATTAATAGGTTTTTTTGTTCATACTTTTCGTCGGAATTTAGTGTGCCACCCAAGATATGAAAATGACCTTTAAAAATATTCGCAGACTCAATTACCCACATGTCAGCTAAATTTTCAACTACACAGATCTTGTCGTAGCTGTTGGAGCTTGTCTCACATATACATTTTTTGTCTATTACCTTAAGATTTCCACAGTCATTACAACGGACTATATTTTTGTAAACATTTGCTAACAATTTCGCTAAAGGCTTAATCATATTGTCTTTATTATTAATAAGCTTCAAAATTATTCTTTTTGCAGATTTTGGTCCAAGCCCTGGTAGCTTAGAAAATTGTTTGATTAATTCTTCTATTTCTGGAATTTGATTGTCCATTTAAAAAGGCATTTTAAAATCGAGCGGTAAATTTGAAACTCCAGTAGCCTTTAGAAGTTCTTCTGAAGTTTTTTTTTTCAGCTTTTCTCTAGCATCATTATGGGCCGCAACAATTAAATCATTTATGATTTCTTCTTTTTCACTTTTTGCTTCTGGATTAACCAAAATTGATTTCATTTCATAATCACCTTTAAGTATAACCTTTACCAGGTCTCCTCCAGCAGTACCTTCTACTTCTATTTTTTTCAAATTTTCTTGTACTTCCTTCATTTGTTCTTGAATCTTTTTAGCTTTTGATATCATGTCTGAAAAATCACTCATTATCTTCCTTCACATCGGTTAAATCTGCATCGGGAAATATATTTAAAATTTCCTTGTAAAATGAATCTTGTTTTTCTCTTTCTAAAAAATTTTTTTTTGTTTCAATCTTTTTATCGTGTAGTGTTTTTTGCCCTTCCTCTTTGCTAAGAGTTATAATCCATCTTTTATTAGTCCATTTAAATAAACTCTGCGATAATTTCTTTATGAAGTTTTTGTTAAGATTTTCATTAAAATTTATATCAATTTTTCCATATTCAAATCTTACTAATTTAACATTTCTTTCAAGATCATATTTAAGTTCCATATCTTTGTCTTTTTCGGCCATAGTAGCTAGGTCAGAAAAAGAACTAACTTTAAGTTTATTTTCGTGGTCGATATTGCTTTCTAAATTTTTATCTTTAAAAACTTTTACCTGTTCTACGCTTTTTAGTTGATCTTTTGCTGGATTTACTAAATTTGAATCTTTGTTATTTTCATCAATTTTTTTTTTATGTGTTATCGGATCATTGCTTAACGATGACGGAAAATTCCTAACAATTTCTTGTTCGTCCAATCCCTTAACATGCATTAGTTGGATTAAGTACATTTCTAATGCCACTTTTTCACTAGAGACTGTTCTCAAATCTTCTATAGTCTTTATAGTCAACTGCCAAAATAAACCTAGATCTTGTGTGTTTAAATTTTTACTATTTTCTTCTATTAGCTCTAATTCGCTTTCAGAAATAAACAAATCCTTTTCGATGGGACCAAGGTTAATTCTTCTGCTAAATAGGTAAATAAGTTCCAAAATGTCGTTTAAAAAAAGCTTTGCATCTAAACCTTCATCAAAAATCTCCTTAAACTGTTTCAGGGCACTTTTTTCATCACCTTGGAATACATGTTTTAATAAATTAATTAATTTTGATTTATCAACTAAACCAAGCATTTTTCTAATCTCTTTTTCGTCTATAGTTTTATCGGCTTTTAGACTTTGAAAAATCAGGGCTCTATCAAGTAATGAAATGGCATCTCTAACTGATCCTTCGGATGCTCTTGCTAATAAATCTAAAGCTTCATCAGATATTTTTCCATTTTCTATTTTAGATATTTTTTTTAGATGGTCAGAAATAATTTGTAAACTAACTCTTTTTAAATCAAATCTTTGGCATCTAGATAAAACTGTTATTGGAATTTTCCTAGCTTCTGTAGTGGCCAGTATGAACTTAAGTTTCGCAGGAGGTTCTTCCAATGTTTTTAGTAAACCATTAAAAGCTTGTTTGGAAAGCATATGAACCTCATCTATAATAAATATTTTATATTTAGCGCTCGTGGGATTGTATTTTGAATTCTCAATCAATTCTCTAACATCATCGATACCGGTTTTGGATGCGGCATCCATTTCTAATACATCAATATGATTTGAGTTTTCAATCTCTTCACAATGATTACAAATGTTTCCCTCACCACACATTTGTCCTTTATCAGAATGTTTCAAGCAGTTTAGAGCTTTCGCAATTAGTCGAGCTGTCGTTGTTTTTCCTACTCCTCTGATTCCGGTTAAAAGATATGCGTTAGGAGTTTTGTTTAATTTTATTGCGTTAGAAATAGTTTCAGCAATGACTTCCTGACCGATCAATTCCTTAAATATACGAGGTCTGTATTTTAAAGCTAAAATTTTTGATTTATTCTTGTTCATTATTCAGGAGACCAAACAACCCGCTTTCAAAAGTCCGTGCTGCTGTTGTTACACCCTGACACATTAAACATATCGAAACCGCCTGAATGGCCTCCGAATTATTATATCAATATCAAATTGAATTCTACAAGTCTCGAATCTGGGATTTGTG
>CAZUWS010000029.1:0-6531 GCA_964624295.1 uncultured Candidatus Pelagibacter sp.
TAAAAAAAAACTACGAATATGAAAGAGATGAAATAATAAAAACTTTTGTAAATTTGCAATACAAAAGAAATGATCAAAACTTTTTCAGAGGAACTTTCAGGGTAAGAGGAGAAAATCTAGAAGTATTTCCATCTCATTTGGAAGATAGAGCTTGGAGATTAACTTTATTTGGAAATAAGTTGGAAAAGATTGAAGAATTTGACCCTTTAACTGGTGATAAAACAAACAATTTTGAAGTTATAAAATTATATGCAAATAGTCACTACATCACACCCAAGCCAACTATAGACCAGGCTATTAAAGAAATAAAAAAAGAATTGGAAGTAACACTTGAAAAACATAAAGCTGACAACAAACTTCTTGAGGCACAAAGACTAAGAGAAAGAACAAAATTTGATCTGGAAATGATAGAGGCTACAGGAACTTGTGCTGGAATTGAAAATTATTCAAGATTTTTATCGGGCAGAAAAAGAGGGGAACCGCCTCCTACTCTTTTTGAATATTTTCCAGACAATACAATTGTGTTTGTTGATGAGAGTCATGTAACTGTTCCTCAATTAAATGGTATGTATAAAGGAGACCATACAAGAAAAAGCACTCTTGCAGAATATGGTTTTAGATTGCCTTCGTGTATGGATAATAGACCGCTAAAATTTGAAGAATGGGATGCGATGAGAACCCAAACTGTATTTGTTTCAGCAACACCAGGTCCATGGGAACTTAAACAAACTAAAAATCAATACATTGATCAAGTTATCAGACCTACAGGTCTAATCGACCCAAGAGTAGAAATTAGGCCAGCAAAAACTCAAGTGGACGATTTATTTCATGAATCAAAAAAAATTATTGATAAAGGCTATAGAATTTTGGTTACAACACTCACAAAAAAAATGGCCGAAGATTTAACTGAGTACCTACATGAAAATGGACTTAAAGTTAGATATATGCACTCAGATATAGAAACCCTGGAGAGAATTGAAATTATTCGAGACTTAAGAATGGGTGTTTTTGATATTTTGGTTGGGATTAATCTTCTTAGAGAAGGATTAGATATTCCAGAATGTGCTTTGGTAGCAATTTTGGACGCAGACAAAGAAGGATTCTTAAGATCTGAAACATCATTAGTACAAACTATCGGTAGAGCTGCAAGAAATGTTGATGGAAAAGTTATTCTCTATGCAGATAAAGTTACAAAAAGTATTGATAAAGCCATTAAAGAAACAGATCGAAGAAGACAGAAACAAGAACAATACAATAAAAAAAACAATATAAGTGCTGAATCAGTAAAAAAAGAAATCAATGATATTTTACAATCTGTATATGAAAAAGATTATGTAAAAGTAAGTGAAGAATCAAATGTTGGTGCAAATTTAAAAAAACATTTAAAAGCTCTAAACAAAAAAATGAAGGAAGCCGCATCTAATCTGGAATTTGAAGAAGCTGCTAAAATTAGAGATGAGATAAGAAAATTAGAGGCTAATGAATTGGAAATAAATTTGAATCCTAAGATTTCCCAGTATAATCTTAAAAAAAAGACACATCCTCAAGGCAGATCAACTATGGGGATGCCAGGAACTAAGGCCAGGAAGAATATTAAAAAATGGAAGCAAAAAAAATAATTATAACTGGTGGAGCAACAAGAATTGGGGCTGCAATTGCAAAATCGCTAGCTGATGAAGCTACGGATATTACAATTCATTACAACACGTCATCTTCAAAAGCAAAAAAGGTTAAAAAGGAATTGGATGAGCTAGGAATAAACACCTACCTTTTAAAATCCAACTTGAACAAAGAAAGAGAAGTTGCTCAGTTAATTAGAAAAGGCAAAAAACAAATGGGAGGTCTTGACTGTCTAATCAACAATGCTTCAATTTTTGAAAACGACGATATATCTAATTTTAGTTCAAAATCTTGGGAAAAGCATATTGATGTTAATTTAAAGTCTCCATCAATACTAATGAGAGAGTTTTTTAAACTAACAAAAAATAAACCTGGTAATATTATTAATATAATTGATCAAAGAATTTTTAAATTAACACCATTTTTCTTCTCATATTCGGTAAGCAAATACGCACTTGCTGCCGTTACCAAAATCTCTGCAATGAAGTTTGCTCCTAATATCAGGGTAAATGGTATCGCTCCAGGGCCAACTATGAAAAATAAAAGGCAATCTGAAAAGCATTTTAAATCGCAGTGGAAATCTACAATTCTTCAAAAACAGGTTGATGTAAATAATATTTGCAATCTGGTAAAATATTTTATCGAAAATGATAGTGTAACTGGGCAAATTATGAGTGTAGATAGTGGCCAAAGTTTAGGTTGGAAAACTCCTGACATAGTAATGGGTAAAGAATGAAAATTATTAAATTCAAAGATAAAAGGCATTTTAACTATAAACGAAAGATACTGGTTAGAGATTTAATTTTAAAAATATCTGTGGGAATTCATGGTTTTGAAAAAAAGAAAAAACAAAGAGTAAAATTTAACATCGATATTAATACCGATCCCAACCTAATTCCTAATGATAATAATTTAGATAGCATTATTAATTATGAAGATGTTATTAAAAATATAGAGAAAATTACAAATAAAAAACATTATCCTTTGTTAGAAACATTGGCAGAAAAAATTTTTTTAAAACTTTTTGAGAACAGAAAGGTTAATAAAGTTAAACTAAGAATTGAAAAATTAGATATTTTAAAAAATACTTCTTCGGTTGGGATAGAAATAGAAAAAAGTAAATTTAATGAGTCTTGAAAAAGGAAAAGAAATTATAAAACAAAAAATTCCTAACCTCACAAAAGATCCTGGGGTTTATAAGATGTTGGGTGAAAAAAATGAAATTCTTTATGTAGGAAAAGCCAAAAATATCCCAAATCGTTTAAAAAGTTATGTTTCTGATAGTCACCTGCCTATTAGAACTGAAAGAATGTTGTCTCTAACAAAAAATCTAGAAACAACAACAACTACAAGCGAAAGTGAAGCTTTGTTGTTAGAAGCAAATTTAATAAAAAAATACAAACCAAGATTCAATATTTTATTAAGGGATGATAAATCTTTTCCATACATTTACATTGGACATAAAGATAAATGGCCACAGTTAACTAAATTAAGAGGAAAAAAAAATAGAGACGGATATTATTTTGGTCCATTTGCATCTGTGGGTTCTGCAAATTGGACTATAAAAATATTACAAAAAGTTTTCTTGTTACGTGTTTGCGACGATACTGTTTTTAAGAATAGAAAACGCCCTTGTATTTTATATCAAATTAGAAGATGTGCAGCACCATGCATGAATTATATCGGTGAAAAAAGCTACGAGAGTTTAGTAGAAAATGCTGTGGATTTCATTTCAGGTAAATCCCACAAAATCCAAAATAAATTTTCTGAGGAGATGGAAAAAGCCAGTAAAGAATTAAATTATGAAAAAGCCGCTATTATTAGAGATAGAATTAAAGCGTTAACTCAAATTCAATCTTCTCAAAAAGTTAGGGAGACCAATTTAAAAGAAGCTGACGTAATTTCTATTTTCAAAGAATCTGGCAAAACTTGTGTTCAAGTCTTCTTTTTTAGATCAAAACAAAATTGGGGTAACCAAGCATACTTTCCAAAACATGATCCAGATGAAAAAATAGAAAAAATTTTGTCTTCATTTATAGGTCAATTTTATGAAAATAAAAATGTGCCTAGAATCATTCTTGTAAATGCTAATTTAGAGGACAGCCTTTTGTTAGAAAAAACCTTTTCAAAACGAGAAAAAAAAGAAATAACAGTTAAACTAGCTAAAACAAAAGATGAAAAAACGTTATCAAGATTAGCTGAAAAAAATGCGAAAGAATCACTTACTCAAAAAATTTTACAAACAGAGAGTAACTCAAAGCTTATTGATGATCTTGCTGATAAATTTTCTTTAAGATTTAATATAAATCTAATAGAGGTTTATGATAATAGCCACATTCAAGGATCTGACTCTGTTGGTGCTTTAATTGCATTTGGAAAAGAAGGTTTTCTTAAAAAGAGGTATAGAAAATTTAATATAAAATCAGAGTCTGTAAAAGGGGATGACTACGGCATGATGAAAGAAGTATTAAAAAGAAGATTTTCTAGAGCATTAAAGGAGGAAAAAAATACTCTGTCACTTCCTGATTTAGTTCTAATCGATGGAGGAAAAGGCCAATATTCAGTGAGCAGAGAAGTATTAAATGATCTTGGGCTTCATCAATTACCAATTATTGCTATTGCTAAAGGGAAAAATAGAAATGCAGGTGATGAAACTTTTTTTCATGAAGGCAGAACTATTAAATTTAAAAAAAATGATTCAATTTTATTTTTCTTGCAGAGACTTAGAGATGAGGCACATAGATTTGCTATAAGTGCTCACAGATCTAAAAGAAGAAAAAATCTTAGTAAATCCCTTTTGGATCAAATATCTGGCATTGGAAAAAATAGAAAAAGAGCCTTGCTTAATCATTTTGGTTCTGCAAAGCTAGTTGAAGCTGCAAGTTTTGAAGATTTAAAATCTGTCGAAGGAATTGAGGAAAATGTTGCAAAAAAAATTCATGATTTTTTTCATGAAGATTAATTATGAAACTTAAAATACCAAATATATTAACTATAGGTCGTATTATAATTGTTCCAATTTTCGTTATATCATTTTTTATACCGGGAATAGTTGGTGATCTAGTTCCTTTTTTCCTTTTTGTTTTGGCTAGTTTTACAGATTACTTGGATGGCTTTCTTGCAAGACTTTATAAAGAGGAATCAAAGTTGGGTGAACTTCTTGACCCTATCGCAGATAAAATTTTAGTAGCAGCAGCTTTGGTCTTGTTGGTGATGAATGGAATAATAAAAAATTATGAGGTAATTGCAGCCATTGTAATCTTGGCCAGAGAAATACTAATATCTGGACTAAGAGAGTTTTTGGCAAAAAGTAAGGGAGAAAGTGTACCGGTCTCTAGTCTTTCAAAGTTTAAAACATTTATACAAATGCTTTCTATAGCAATGCTTTTAACAGGAGAAACTGGCAATAAAATTATCAATTTTCAAGATTACAATGCCCAAACAATTGGTATCGTTTTACTTTGGATTGCTGCATTTTTAACTCTATATACTGGATATGATTATTTAAGGAAGGGCATAGACAGTGCAATTAGCGACGATGAAAAAAAATAGTTTATGAGTTTGTCTGAAATTAACTTAAGAGAAAGAAAGTTTCACAATCAACTGCACTCATCTGGGGGGGAGGATAGAACACAACAAAATAAGTTTTACAAGGCTCTCTATTCTTTACAAGTGGATTTTTTGGATTCGCTAAAAACTAAAACAAAATCAAAAGACGTCTTGGACTATGGTTGTGGGATAGGAAATTTTGCTGAAAAAGTAAAATCTTTTCAACCTAAAAAAATAGTGGCAGTCGATATATCGGAAGAAGCAATTAAAAAAGCAAAAAAAAGATCGGAATCAGAAAATAGCAACATAGAATACAGGGTTGAAAATTGCGAGAATCTAAATTTAAATTCAGATACTTTTGATGTTGTTTACGGAGGAGGAATACTACATCATCTAAATCTTAATAAATCATTAAATGAATTAAATAGAGTATTAAAGAAAGATGGAACGATAATTTTTGTTGAACCTCTTGCTACAAATCCTTTAATAAACCTTTATAGAAAATTTACACCAAAGGCCAGATCGTCTGACGAACACCCCTTTGTGTTTAGTGATATAAAATTAATTGAGACTATATTTAAAAATGTAGAGATAAAATATTATGGTTTTCTAACCTTGGTTTTTTTTCTCTTTTACAAATCTCCAAAAAATTCTAAAATATTCAAATTGCTAAGCACTATTGATAGGGTTATTTTAAACACAAGATACTTTAAATTCCTCGCATGGTCAGTGCTAATTAAAGCAAAAAAAAATTAGGCTGCAACTTTTTTTCTTACAAGTTTTTGATAACTTTCCGACAAATCTTTTATAAGTTCACAAACGTCAAAATTAAATTTATCTATTTGTGAGACTGGTGTAATCTCTGCAGCTGTACCAGTCAAAAAGCAGCCAACAAAATTAGGCATCTCTTCTGGTTTGATTTTTCTCTCTACCACTTTTATTCCTTTTGATATAGCTATGCCAATTACACATCTTCTAGTAATTCCATCTAAAAAAGTATCTGGCACAGGGGTGTGTAGTGTCCCTACTTTGTCTTTAAAAAAAATATTAGCACCTGTAGCTTCTGCAACATTGCCTTCATGATCTAACATTAAAGCATCTGTGTAACCTTTGCTCTCTGCATCATGCTTTGACAAAGTACATATCATGTAAAGCCCGGCCGCTTTTGTATCCCAAGGAACCGAGTTTGGCGGAGGTCTTCGCCAAGATGAAGTTTTTAATTTAATTCCTTTTAATTTTAATTTTGGATCAAAATATGATCCCCATTCCCATGCTGCAACAGCAACATGTATTTTGTTTTTTTGTGCTGAGATAGCCATCATTTCACTTCCTCTCCAAACAACAGGTCTTACATATCCATTT
>CAZUWS010000030.1:0-6484 GCA_964624295.1 uncultured Candidatus Pelagibacter sp.
AAAAGTAAATTATTAGAACTTACATACTCATCAAAACTATCAGTTAAACTTTTTACGTAATTATTTTTATGTAATGACTTAACTTCTTTCATATCTAAAGCGCTATTCCAAATAGCAACCTCACATATTTTTCCCTTAAAACTATATGAACTATTCATAAATTTTTTATCTGGATTAGCACAACCTAAATAAATAAAATCTTCTTTTGTATAATCATATAACTTTTCTATCTTCTTAGAATCTACTATCTCACCATTCTGATAAAAAGTAAATCTATCTGCTTCTTTATTATAAACCATAGTTAAATGATTAAAGTATTCCGTTTCTATATCTGTAAGGATTGCTTGTGATTTAGAATCAGAATCAAATATATCTGCTTTATATCTTCTATGACTTGTATAAGATAAACCACAATGATAACCAGGTATAGAAAAAGCAAAATGTTCATCATATGGTATATCTTCTACTTGATGTTGTGTATCAGGTTTTAAACTAACTGTAACACTAAAACTATTTTTAGTTAATTTTTTAAGTTCCTCTGTAACAGGTATTTTGACGTAATCATTATATCCATCAAATGTTAAATAATCAAAAAGATTTGTTTTATTTATACCAAAAAATTTATTACCTACTGGCAATCCTGCATCTTTACATCTAAACAATAAATCATCATCCTCATATCCCCATCCCCAATAGTTATTTGACCTACCATTTACTAACTCATATTGTTCTCTTGTAAATAAAGTTACACCACCAAAGTAATCAGCGAATTGTAATTGATAATCGTATTCACTTGTATACCCTGCTAAATGTATAGGACTGTCTTCAGGATAAGAATAATCAACATCTTTTTCTGGTAACAAGTCAACATCATGAAATGCAAAAGAAGTAAAATCCCAATCAGAACATTTATGATTCTTCCATTCTTTACGAAATGGTTTAGCAGAATTATAACTCTTTTCAAAGTTATCACGAAGAGAAGAGTAATCTGTTTTTTGAGAACAAGTATAACCAATATTCAATAACTTACCTTGATTAAAAGGTTTCTCGTCTGATTGTTCTACAACAAAAATATGATAATCAACTAATTCTTTTGTTGAACGTATTGGTTTTTTAAAAAACTTATCTATATGCTTGATAAACCTATCAAGTTGTTTTTTTCTATTCCGATACGGGACTATTATCGCTAGCTTTGATATCTGTTTTTTCATTTTTTCTTGGTGGTCTATTTGGACTTCCTTCTATCTTTGCTTTTAATAAATTATAGAATTCATAGTAATACCATTCAACTCTTTCTTTATGTTTAGCAGGATCGTATTCAAGTATTGTATCTTCTACTGTTTGTAAAGATGCGGCGATACTTTCAAGGGCTGTTACTAATCTGTCCATTTGTTTGTCTTCCATAAAAACTCCTATGTTATTATTTCTAACCATTCATGGTTTGTTTCATATTTTTTTCTACTACTAACTTGATAATCCTCATTATTCAAACCCATAGTATTCATATCCAATAAATCCAACCTAACTTCATCAAAAAATATATCTGAATTTGTTAATATATCTGGATCGTATGATTGTAAGTTTTCAAGAATACTTTCTCTGTAAGTAAGTTCTCCATTATCACTTAAACTTTTATACTCGCCAAGTCTTCTATTTGGTATCTTTATTGAATATCCTAATTTTATTTCTTCTTTATCATGTTTTATAAACTTAACTCCAACCTTTTTTGCTTTATCACCAATTATAGCCGTTCTTTCTGTACTACCAAAGGGAAGATTATAAAAGTTTATAGAATCTGTTTTTGACAATGCTTTAAATAATCCATTATTTTCATATGACGTTTCATCTAATATAAAGTTTCCATAACCTTTATTACACTTATACCATAGAACTGGATTATAATTTAAATTTTCTACATTTTGTAAATATAATACTCTGATATCATCTTCGGATAATCTAACATTCCAAAAAGTTATATCACTAATACCACCTGTAAATCTTTTTTCATTTTCAGAATTAGCTGCTATATAAAACCATTCTCCACTAAAATCTTCTAATTTACTAATTTTTTTACTATCTATAAAAGAACCATTAATATAAACAGTAAATTCTTTAGTATCTTTATCATATGTCATACTCAAGTGATACCATTCATTTGGTATTCTATAATCTTCTATGACATATGCAGTATTTCCACCCCACAATGTAAATTTAAAATTATTGTTTGGTGTATATGTAATACCCAAACCAATTGGTGGTCTTGTTATTATAAATTGTTCATAGTCTTGTTCATTTGGATTTACCCATATAGAAAAAGAAAAACTCTTATTAGTTAAATCATCTATAGAATCTGTAGGTTCTATTTCTATACAAGTATCCTTTTCAAAGGTAATTTTATTTATATTTTTCTTGACGTAATTATTATATAGATAAACTTGATTAAAAGAATATCTTTCATTTTTTGAAGTGGATGATATATCTACAAAATTATCTAATGGTAGATTTTTTGTTTTCATTCTTTCTAATAAATCATTGTCTTCATATCCCCAGCCCCAATATTCATCAGAAAATCCATTAATTTGTTCAAAGTGTTCTTTATTGATTAAGAATACTCCACCAATAAACTCTTCATATGGAATATATTCATCATCTACAAATGAAGCTAAATGAGTTGGTTTTTCAGGGTAAGAATAATCACAATCGTCTGTTAGTGGTAATAGATTTACATCGTGAAAGCAGAAATAGTCGAAATCATCTTTAACTGTATTGAAGACAACATTACATAACCTACCTTTATTGAAAGGTCTGTCGTCTCTTTGTTCTGCCACGATAATTTGATAATCGATTCCCTTTTCCTCTAAAAAGGAATCCATATGTGGTATGAAAATGTCTAATTGTTTACGTCTATCACGATACGGAACAATTATTGCTAATCTTTTATCCATTAAAACCTACTTTTTGTCATATATAAATATATAATAAAATCACGAAAATAAATTATATTTAATTAAATTGCAGTTCCACCTACTCCTGGATTTTCTGTAAATGTGTGAGCTGCATTGTCTACAGGTTTAGCATCACTACCTTTATTGTGAACTAATATACCCTCTGCAAAATATGTGTTGTTACCATCAACATCTATATTTACAATTTCTATTTCTTTTTCAATTTCTTCTATAGTATCTATAGGAATTTCTTTCATATCTTTGTCATACATAATTTGACCAACTTGTAAATTACGAACATATTCCCAAGCCCAAAATTCTCTTGTATCTCTTCCCTCTGTACCTAAATAAAATCCATCTGGAACTTTAATAAAAAATGGATGTTCACCTGTAACCTTGATATCACCATTAATAATATAATATTCGTCAGCAAAATCAAAGAACATATTAATTATCTTAGATGTAACCACTTCTGATTCACCTAACTCCGTTATACAATATTCAGCAAATGATACTTCACTTGCAACCATTGGATGTTCATCTTCCGTTTTTGCATTTGGCATTCTCATAGAAAGAAGTTCATCACCAATTGCTAATTCTTGTATTTCTTTTTGTGTTCCATCTGCTAATGTAAGTTTAGTGTCTGGTGTAAAACAAGTAATAGCCACACTATTATATGTGTCTTCTACTTGAGTAATACCAATAATATATTTATTGTAATTAGTTATATGGTCATTAAATCCAGTTGCTACTCTATCATCAACATATGCTGCTGACATAGATACTTTAAAATCTCTTGAATGTGCTGCTTGGAATTCAGCTCTTGCACCATCCCCATCATCGGGCTGTCCAGATGTTACGTTTGATATTGCACCTGCTGTAAATGAACCAGTATAGTTTGGTTGTTGAGCAGAAGCAGTATTATAAACTGAACCCAATGAGCCAGATAATTGAATAGCTTTCCACACAAAGTTTTCGTGGTGTCTTGCAATTCTCGCTAAAAAACGACTTCCCACACCCTCAAATTGCATCTTAACTACTTCATTAGTTCCCTCATCATGAAAAGCACTTTTTGATAATGATGCGGATACGGCGGAAAGGGTAAAGGAAGACATAGATACTGCGGCATTAGCAGTAGTAGTACCCGCGGCGTGTTGCCCGAGTCCCCCCTCGGTTGTATCATTTGATACGCTTCCTGGATCTGTTGCTCTTCTTAATTTACCTAAACTTAGATTCTGATTTGCATCGTTTATACCCATTCGGTCTTCCTATATGTAGTTTGTCATTTATAAATATCAAGAATTGTATATTTCTAAATATTTGTCCACCCATTCTTTCTTATTCGTGTACCTATTTAATTTATCTCGTAGGTAATCAATATAACCTTGTCTTTGATTTGTGTCTAATTCACATATTTGTTTCCAACATTCTTCAAATTTTTCTTTTGTAGAAGCTCTAAATGGATATTCTATTTCGTGTAACCAATCTTCTGATATTATGGGTATTTTACCATAATCAACTGCTTGAAATATACTATAACCAAATGGTTCGTATATGTGAGCTGAATGTGATATTCCCCAATCATCTCTTTGTAAAAATTTTTTTAATTTTTCCCATCTATATTGATATAACTTTGATTTGTTAAATTTTAAATTTAATTTTTTTCTCCATTCTTGAAAGTGGTCTACTCTTGTAAAAAAATAAGATGGAATGTCTTCTAAAAAATGAGGTGCTTTTCTTGTTTCCATTCTCGAACAAAAACCAACTGTATTACTTTCTACTGCTTTACTATCTCCCTTAAACTCATAAAAATTTGGTATGTCTATAATATCATAATCTTTATGATAGTCGGTATCACTTAAACCTATCCATATAGTCTTTTTAGCTACATCTAACATTTTACTTTCCCAACTAAAATCAGACTTAAAATGTTTTAACCAAGATAAACCCAAATCGTGATGTGCTCTTAATGATTTATAAAGAGTACAATGCATAATATTTGTTTCTATCTTATCAGCATTATCTAATATAATCTTTGTTGGTTCATAATAACCATGAAGTATATGAATTTTTTCTGTATTATCAAGTATTGTATGAAAATCTGGATGATTTCTATAAATTGCTTGTATACCTACATCTTTATCAGTTTCTAATCTATTTCTATCTATCAATAAATAAAAAGGTTTATTTAATTTTGGTGCTATTTCTTCAATCCAATGTCTAACCCAAACATCAGAACCACCACCTATATTAGAAACTCCACCTGTACTGTAATAAACATCATAATATAGTGGAGAATCTTGTCTTAATTTATAATGAACTTCTTCTATTGATGACATAAATAACCATTTGCAAAATATGTGTATGTATCTCTTAAACCGATTCTAACGATTTCAAAGTCTCCATCTAATTCTTCCATACTTGTAACTTCTTCTAATTTTAAATCTTGTGTAACCAACTTATCTCCTATTTCTAAATCTTGTGTTTGCCACCACTCAAATCTTTTAATTTTATCTTTCCAAGCAAATACTGCGTGTTTTCCTGTAGATTTATATTTTTTATTTATTACCCAATGTGTACTATTAAAATCAAATACCAATGTTTTAATAAAAGAACCATGTTGACTAAACAAATTAAGATTCTCTGTACTGAAAGTATTATGATTTTCCTGAGTCATTTCAGGTATAATTACTGATAAAACTTCATCATCTATAAGTAAATCTTCAACAAATTTAATACTTCTATCTACCATTGTTATTTCAGTTCCAACTAAAACACAAGAGTTATATTGGTAACTATAAAACTCATTCATTCCATATGGTTCTGCAAGTAAATTGGCTCTTGAAGTACTTCCCTCAGTATCAGCTGTTGAGGAATATTGAAAAGAAAGTGCTAAAAGGTCATTACCACATTGGTCATTACTTGTAGCAACTTCACTTGTTGTCGTTGTCGTACCGTCACCTGACATAATCTCAAAGTTGAGCATTCCAACGGATATTTCTCCTGAACTTGGTAGTGCCACGACTTATCCTCCGCTTGAAGAATATTCATTAAATATAGAATTAATATAATCTACATCCCATTTTATTTTATCAGTTTCGGCTAATCTTGTAATTTCCATACCAAGTTCCCCTTGAGAACCAAAATATTCTACTGTCATTATAGGTACATATTTTTCTTTGACTCTTACTATTTCAGACATTCTTGTACTTGTCATATCAGCATACAAAGAAGATGATACATAAAAATCACGATCTACCCCTGACGAACTAATTTGGTATTTAGTTATAGTATTATTAGTGCTTTGACTAATACAACTATTTACAACCGATAATGATGAAGTACATATACTTCCTGTGGTGTAAAAGTATTTCATATTAATTCGTTCAATGTTCATTTTGTAACTCCTTAATTAACTTTCCTTGTTCGTCAACTTTTTTATTTAAATCTTTTATTGCCTCTACTAAAATACCTGCCATATGTGCACAATCTATACTTAAACACCCATTCTCTTTATTTTCTATTACAACTTCAGGTAT